>JBKJNS010000080.1:0-2543 GCA_046593455.1 Chitinophagales bacterium
AGCGATACCCGCCCTCAAAAATTCCTTCTTTATAATTTTCAGAAATCATCTCAACTCCTGTTTCAAAAAAAACTTTTCGCTCACCGTTTTGTAACCCATTTTTATAAAGTGCCTGCTCACTTATTTTCCCCGAAGGATAGTATTTAATGAGTGTATCAGAAATTTTATTGCTTACATAATTGCGGCGTTCAATCAATTGTCCGTCTTCAGCATAAAGAAGATAGACTCCTTCTTTAACCGATGGGCTGTCATTTTTAACTTCATACACTTCATGCGGGCTCTTTCCTTCAATATCATAATAAGTAGTAACTTTTTTATTTCCATTATTACAAGAAGCCACTGCAATTACGAAAATGATGAAACCAATTTTTTTCATTTCGAAAATATTTCAAACAAAAGTAATTAGGTTAGGCTGATCATTGAGAAAGTTGAAAATATCTTTAGGCAATTTAGTTTAAAATTTAACCGCTGTCAGGGTAGAAAAAAACCCGCTGTCAGGGTTACAGATAGTTGCGCTGCAAAATTTTTCTTTCCTTCGTAAAAATATTTGTAAATGGAAATTCTAAAAAGCTGGATTGAAGATGCCTGGAACGATCGCTCAAAATTGCAGGATGAAAAAGCAAAAGAGTTTGTTCGCAACGTTATTCAATTGTTGGATGAAGGAAGAATTCGCGTTGCAGAAAAACAAAATGATATATGGGTTTCATATGAATGGATTAAGAAAGCAATCTTGTTATATTTCGCTATAATGCCAATGGAAGAAATGCAAGCGGGTCCCATGATCTTCTATGATAAAATTCCATTAAAGAAAAATTACAAAGAGCTTGGTGTGCGTGTGGTACCGCATGGCATTGCGCGCTTCGGCAGTTACCTCGCAAAGAGTGTGATCATGATGCCATCTTATGTAAACATTGGTGCTTATGTAGATGAAGGTACGCTCGTTGACACGTGGGCAACAGTTGGATCGTGCGCGCAGATCGGTAAAAATGTTCACCTGAGTGGTGGTGTTGGAATTGGTGGTGTGCTTGAACCGGTACAGGCAACACCTGTGATCATTGAAGACAATTGTTTCATCGGCTCGCGTTGCATTGTTGTGGAAGGTGTGATTGTGGAACAGGAAGCAGTGCTGGGTGCCAATGTTGTTTTAACTGCCTCCACAAAAATTATTGATGTTTCGGGAAAAGAAATAAAAGAATATCGCGGCAAAGTTCCTGCACGTTCAGTAGTAATACCCGGAAGCATTCCTAAAAAATTTCCTGCCGGTGAATTTCAAGTGCCTTGTGCTTTAATTATTGGGGAAAGAAAAGAATCAACTGATAAAAAAATTTTTTTGAATGCGGCGTTAAGGGATTTTAATGTTTCGGTTTAACAAAGCAGTAATTTTATTCAACCCATGAGAGTAATATTTTTTGTTTCAATTTTATTTTGCGCTATTTCTTCCTACTCGCAGTACAATGATTCTCTCAACCATTGGAGAAAACAAATAGCAGCATCGGGGGATGATTCAGCAAAAGCAATCCTCTTGCTCAAAACATCATTCTGTTTCGGAACTGCCAGTGAAACCGACAGCATTATCAAATATTGCAAACAAGCTTTTAACCTCTCAAATAAAATTAAATACAAGCCGGGCATTGCGAAATCTGCATTAGCACTTGGAATGGTGTATGACAAGCCCGGTAGCGTAGATAGCGGCAGGTATTTTATTTTGCTCTCACAACAAATATCCAAAGAGCTGCTTGACTCTGCAACGCTCGCCCGCGCTTATTGGGCACTTGCGATTTCCTACGAAGGAATAAATAACGGAAATGCTTTTAAAGATAAAGCCACGCTGCACAATGCATTAGCCTACCTCGATAGTGCAATCTTTATCTATAAGTGTCTTAATGATACACTTCTATGGGTGGATGGTCTTGCACGCAAAGGTGAATTGTTTAGTGGCGTCAATAATTTTGAAGCCGCCGGAGCATCCTTAAAAGAAGCAATGCAAATCTACCAGTCCTCGACATTAAAAGATATGTGGCAACTTTTTGCAATGTCGGCAGAATATTATCTGATAACTAACTCTCTCGATTCAGCAGCCATCTATTACAATGAGGCACTGAAGATCTCGGAAGAAAAAAAAATTGATCCGGCCACTTCATTCATTCTGGGAAGGTTAGCTATCATTTACAGCAAGACGGGAAAAAATAAACTTGCTGTTACCTACGCTGAAGAAGGGCTGCGGCTTGCGGTTGAAAAAAATCTATTGAAAGAACGGATTGATAACCTCAGTGCTTTACACGAAATCTATAAAGCAAAAAAGGATTACGCCAAGTCACTCCAATATCAGGAACAACTATCAATACTTAAGGATTCTCTTAATTCCCTTAGCTACAAAGCAAACATTTCAAAACTTACAGACCAACTGGAAGCTGCAAAAAATAAAGAGAAAATTATTTTACTTCAAAAAGATCAACAGCTTCAAAAGGAGAATGAAGCGTGGCAGCGGATTACCGTGTTTGCTCTTATTGGCGGTTTAGTGCTGCTGATTATTCTCGCACTTG
>JBKJNS010000084.1:0-6318 GCA_046593455.1 Chitinophagales bacterium
TATGCCCGTTGTTGAAGAAGTTTCCTTCTGAATGACTCATATTCGTAGTGTCATTCAGTAGGAAACTTCCACCACATTATTGCTGATAAATTTATTGCGGGTTACTGTTTCAAGTTAAACTAAATCTCAACCCACATCAATACATGTCCATTTTATACAAGTGTAAATTCATCCTGATTACACGGGGTAAAAAACCAAACGTTTATTATCACAAAATTTCTTCACCCATCTTTACACCATGCCTTCACAAATTATTCTCAACAGCAACAAGCATCCGCGCATCTTTAGCGGTCACCCGTGGATTTATGGAAATGAAATTGAAAAATTGCTAGGCGATGCACAGCCCGGTGATATTGTAGAAGTGCGCGATGCAAAAGATAAATTTGTAGGTCGCGGTTATTACAATCCGCAATCTCAGATTGCGGTGCGACTGCTCACAAGAATTCAAAGCGAAGAAATCAATGAAGATTTTTTCAGAAGAAAAATTATGGCGTGCGCCGAGTACCGCAAGCGCATTGGCTACACAAAAAATTACCGGTTGGTTTTTGGTGAAGGTGATTTTCTTCCCGCATTGGTGATTGATAAATTCAATGATGTGTTTGTTATGCAAACACTTTCGCTCGGTATGGATGTTTGGAAGGAGGTGATTGTTTCTATTCTCAAAAAAGATTTGGGTGCCACAAAAATTTATGAGCGCAACGATGTGCCCGTGCGCAAACTCGAAGGTATGCAAGAGCAGAAAAATTTTCTGAGCGATCCATTCCCCACAAAATTTGAATTGGAAGAAGGCGGCGTAAAACTTTTAGTGGATGTAGAGAACGGACAGAAAACCGGTTTCTTCCTCGACCAAAAAGAAAACAGGTTGGCTTTACAAAATATTTCCAACAATGCCGAAGTGCTTGATTGCTTTTGTTACACGGGTTCATTTGCATTGAGCGCTGCAAAGTTTGGTGCAAAAAAAGTTACCGCCATTGATGCATCAGATGATGCAATTGCCCAGGCAAAACACAATGCCACACTTAATGGCTTTGAGAATGTTTGTGATTTTCAAGCTGTAAATGCTTTCGATATTTTGCCACAGTGGACTAAAGAGAAAAAACTTTTTGATGTAGTAATTCTTGACCCCCCCGCCTTTACAAAAAACAGATCGGGGATTGATTCCGCAACTCGCGGTTATAAAGAAATTAATTTGCGTGCGATGCGGTTGATTCGCAGCGGTGGATTTTTACTCACCTTCAGTTGCTCGCACTTTATGGATCCTGCTGCGTTCTTTGATATTGTTTCGCAATCAGCACGCGATGCTGGTAGAACTGTTAGACAAGTTGCATTTCTTTCACAAGCAAAAGACCACCCCATTGTTTGGAATATTCCTGAGACAAATTATTTGAAAGGATTCTTGCTTGAAGTGCGGTAGTATGTGAATTTATATTCCTTCATTACCCAAAAATTATTTGTAAAATCACAGCATCAAAAAAAACCAACTCGAAAAATGGATAACATCTTAGACAAAGAAAAAATGAATCAGCCGGTAAGCAAAGGCGCACTGCCAACACTTGTAACCGTTTTCTTTTTTTGGGGATTTGTTGCAGCATCAAACGGAATTTTTATTCCTTTCTGCAAATCACATTTTAATCTCAATCAGTTTCAATCGCAATTGATTGATACTTCTTTTTACGGTGCATATTTTTTCGGCTCACTCCTGCTGTATTTATTTTCTTCATTCGCAGGAATAGATTTTTTAAATCGCATTGGTTTTAAGAATGGAATTATTTATGGGTTGTTACTTTCAGTAGTGGGCGCCATTTCATTGGCATTTATTTCTGTATCACCTGCTGCAACTTTCGGGATGGTGCTTGCAAGTTTCTTCATTATCGCATTAGGATTTTCATTGCAACAAACATCGGCACAACCTTTTGCAATTGCACTCGGCTCACCTGCAACAGGTGCACACCGGCTCAACTTTGCCGGCGGCGTAAATTCATTGGGAACATTGCTTGGCCCGCTTGCAGTGAGTTATGTTTTGTTTGGTGATATGAATGAAGGCAATACTGCAACCATACAATCTATTCAAACTTTATACTTGATTCTTGGCGGATTATTTTTTCTGGTTGCATTGTTCTTCTTCACTTCAAAAAATTTACCTGCCATTCGCAATGATGAGCATGTTGAAAAAAGCAGCAAAGCCACCTATCTGTTAATCGGAATTTCGATTCCCACTGTAATTCTTCTGTTCTTCAATCAAATGTTCAGTGATGACAACCGATTGTTTCTGGTGCTCGGTTCACTGGTGATCATTCTTGGCTTGTTGTTTTATGCTTTGAGTTCGGCGCAAAAAAATAAAACAGGATGGGGCGCCATGCAGTATCCTCAACTGGTGTTAGGCATGGTAGCGATTTTTGTATATGTGGGTGTGGAAGTTTCGGTACAAAGCAATATGGGAGCACTGTTACAAAAACCGGAATTCGGAAATCTTGATGCAAAGTTTATTTCGCAATTCATTTCACTCTATTGGGGAAGTTTAATGATTGGCAGATGGACAGGTGCTGTTTCAGTTTTTGATTTACCCAAATCAACCAAGCGAATGTTAACCGTAATTGTTCCGCTCATTGCATTTGCATTAATTCTTTTTGTAAATCATTTAAGAGGGAATGAAGTTTCAAATCTTTACGTGTATGTAATTTGTGTTGTGGTTTTAATCGCTGCATTCTTCTATGCAAATGAGCGCCCTGCAAAAATGCTTTTTATTGTTGCTGCTCTTGGTACCATTTCTATGCTGATTGGTTTGCTTACCACGGGAATGATTGCAACTTTTGCATTTATTGCAGGCGGTTTGTTCTGCGCTGTAATGTGGCCATGCATCTTCTCATTGGCAGTAACAGGTTTGGGGAAATATACCAGTCAGGGTTCAGCATTTTTGATTATGATGATATTGGGCGGCGCAATTATTCCACCCATGCAGGGAGTAATTTGTGATCTGGATAAAACAAATTTAGATGGAATAATGGGAATGAGCTTTACACATTTCAGTTACGTGCTCCCCATGTTGTGCTTTGCTTACATAGCATGGCATGCAACAAAAACAAAATCAATTTTAAAATCGCAGGGGCTGGATTATGATCAGCAGATGAGCGGCGGGCATTGATAAATTATTTATTGAAATTAAAAATCCTGATTCAACAAGAGTCAGGATTTTTTTTAAATGATTTATGAGTGAAAACTTATTTCACATTCAGTGTAAATCCAACACCGTGATGGTTTTCAATCTCAACAGATTTATCGGGAGATAAATATTTGCGGAGTTTAGAAATGTAAACGTCCATGCTTCTTCCTAAAAAATAATCATCTCTGCCCCACACAGTTTTCAAAATTTCTTCGCGCGGAACCAATCGATGCATACTTGCGCAGAGTACATGAAGAATTTTTGCTTCTTTCTCAGTAAGTTTTTGCTTTTTCTTTTTCACTGTTAACTCATAATTGGTTGAGTCGAATTTGCAATTGCCAAATTCAAAAATTTTTTCTCTTGCGCCATTACCGCTTCTTTTTAAAAACACATTGATACGTAAAACCAATTCTTCAATGTCAAATGGTTTGGTGATGTAATCATCGCCGCCCTTAAGAAATCCCTTGAGGCGATCTTCCTTAGATGATTTTGAAGTAAGGAACAAAACAGGAGTTTGATAATGATCGCCACGAATTTTTTCAACCAATGTAAATCCATCCATCTTTGGCAACATTACATCTACAATGCAGAGATCAAATGGGCGCGATTTAAAAACTTCCAATGCCAGCAATCCATCTTCACAAACAGTAACATCAAATTTTGCAAGCGATAAATAATCACGAACCACTCTTGCAAGACTTCTGTCATCTTCAACCAATAATATTTTAGCGGGTGTTGCCATTGCTATTAAAGCGGAAGTTTAATATTAAAAGTTGTTCCTTTATTTATTTCACTGGTAACTTCAATTTTCCCTTTGCAATCAGTGATTACTTTTTTTACATAGAATAATCCGAGACCGAAACCTTTTACATCGTGCACATCGCCGGTGTGTACCCGATAAAACCTGTCAAAAATTTTTTTCAGGTTTTTTCTGTCTATCCCAATTCCGTTGTCTTTCAAATTTATGGTAATGAAATTTTTATTTACTGAAGTGGTTACTTCAATCAAGGGTTCGTGTTGATTGTACTTGATTGCATTCTCCAGCAAATTATAAAATGCATTGGTGAGGTGCATTTTATCGGCATTCACCATTAATTCATTTGCATTGAATGTGCGAATTATTTTTCCGTTCTTCTCTTTCGCCAATTGCCCTACACCATTGATTGCCTGATCGAGACAATCATGAACATTTATGTTTTCAAACTGGTACTTCAAATTTTTTTCGTCCCACACTGCCACCTGTAAAATTCTTTCTACCTGCGCTTTAAGCCGCTGTGCTTCTGATTGAATTAAAGCAACATATTGATTCACCGCAGATGCATCTTTCTGAACTTCTTCCTTTCCCAATAATTTTGATGATATTAGAATTGTTGACACGGGAGTTTTAAATTCATGAGTCATGTTATTCACAAAATCCTTTTGCACTTCAGATAATTGTTTTTGCCTGAAGATAGCGATGAGCGCAAAAGCAAAAAACACAATTACCAGTAACAGCACTGCAGTTGAAAAAAGCCAAATGCCTAAACTGCCTGCAATCTGATTGCTTTTCTCGGGAAAGTTTACGCTGAAATAATACAGATCATTCTTCCATTGTGGTAATTCCTTACCAAGGTGACCGGTTTCCTTTTTGTCAAATGAAACATAATTACCATACACCAGCTTCTGGTGATTGCAATCATAAACGCCATACTCAAAATCGTCGAGAAGCTCTCGGTTTTTAAACTCTGCTTTCAGCAATGATTCAAGTATCTTGGTATCAATCTCGCCATTAACACTCACCACGAAATAGTTACTCGATAACTGATCTACCAACCCCGAATTGGGAATCTGTTGCTGATTAACAGTTAGAATTTGTTCACCAACATTTTGCAATGCCGTAAAAACATTTTGATCAAACTGTTTTTCTTTAACATCAAATGCATTCTGAAACCAAAACACCTGCACCACAGCAATACCGCTGATTGCAATGATAGCCAGCAGTGTAATGATGATGATGGTTCTGTTTTTCATGATCGGTAAAAGTAAAATTTAGTTTGCGGGTGAACGGTTCTTTAAATGAATAATTATAAATTTCAAAATAAAAATGCGCAATCAATTAGTTTTGCTATGCATGAAAAACTTTTTCCTTTCAAATAACTAAATGAAACTGATCATTAATTTGCTGCTTGCAACCTTACCTTTTGCGGCTGTATTTTCACAAAGCATTTCTTACAACCGGGATAAATCAACTAAGGTAGAATGGGTTTTTGATTCACATAACTTTGGAACAGTAATTCAAAATAATCCCGTGCAGTTTCAATTTGAATTTGTAAATAATTGCAGCAGGCCTGTTGTTATTACAAATATTAAGTCGGGTTGCGGTTGTATTAAGGTTGCATTTTCAGAGCAACCTGTTTTACCTTTTTTAAGGGGTAAAATAACCGTAACTTTTCTTGCCCGTACTCCAGGTGTTTTTTCAAAATCGGTTACAGTAATATTTGATAACAAAGAAAAAATAACTCTCCATGTTATGGGTGAAGTAATTCAGGAATCGCAAATGGAAAGGAAGAAAAAGTAATTCTTAAATAAATTTCACTACTTACTTCTGATTATTTTTTGCGATTGAATTCCATTGTTAGAAATAAGATTGATGAAGTAAACTCCATTAGCAAGATCAGCCGGAATTGAGAGCGGAATCACGTTCGCACCTTCGCTAAGCAAAACATGCTGTGATAAAATATTTCTTCCTATTGCATCATTGAGTTGAATGGTTACCTGCTGAGCAGAACTTGAATTCCAAAGAACCGATACTTCGTTAGTAAATGGATTTGGATAAATAACCACTGATTGATTTTCATTTCCCGAAACCAAATTCACCAATCTAATCTGAGAATAACTATAAGACTGATCGAGATCAACCATGCGAAGGCGATAATAAATTATATTGGTTCCAAGTTCATTGATCCGCTCATCAATAAAAGCATAGCTGGAAGGAATTAGTGAATATCCTTTTGCACCTTGCATGGTAATTTCATAGTATAATTTCCCGTCAATACTTCTTTCAACAGAAAAATAATTGCTGTTTAATTCAGAAGCAGTTGACCAGGTGAGTATGGCATTATTATTCACAGGATTTACTACGAAATCAAGCAGCTCAATAGGTAACGGATAAATTGAAA
>JBKJNS010000270.1:0-5901 GCA_046593455.1 Chitinophagales bacterium
ATTGCACAAATTCAAAATATCATTTAAGTCAATGGTTGGTTTAAACCAGGTGCCAATAATTTTTTCTTTCGGTAGTGAATTTTTATAATGCTCGATCAGGTGCGAGCCCACCATGCCTGCCGAACCCGTAATTAAAACACAATCAGTTGCTGCTGCCATTCATTGCTAATTTATAAACCCCATTTACTTTTTCGCCAATTAATTTCCAACTGAATTTTTCATCGGCTGTTTTTTTTGCATTAATGCGAAGGTGTTTTAATTTTTCTTCATCATTGATCAATGCAAGAATTTTTTCTGCCAGATCTTTTTCATCTTCATTCTTAAACAACACACCATTCTCACCTTCAACAATAATATTTTTGAAGGTATCTAAATCGCTCGCAATAATTGCAGAGCGGTAATCGAGTGCGCGAATCATTACGCCGCTCGAATAAATTTCGCGGTAAGGCAGCACCACAATATCTGCTGCTTCAAAGTAGGCAGGTATTACTTCATTGTCAACGTAATTGTAATTGAGAATACAATCTGGTTCCAGATTTTTTTCTTTTACAATGCCATCAAATAAATCCTGTTCTACTTTCCATGGTCTTCCTACAACAAGCAACTTTGCATCTTTCATTTGATCGCGAACAATAGCCCATGCTTTCAGCAACACATCGAGCCCTTTTACTTTTTTTATTTGCCCGAAAAACAAAACTAATTTTTGATCAGCAGGAAGGTTGAGTTTTTTTCTCGCCTCCATTTTACCAATGAGATTGTTGAAAAGAAAATCGGAATCGCCATGTGGAACTATGTGAATTTTTTCTTCGGGGAATGAGGGAAAATATTTTTTTACTGCGCGCTTCGCGTATTCACTGTGTACGATCACCCGATCGATTATCTTTTCAAATTTCCTGTACTTGCGTGTATCAATTTCCTTCCCGAAGTCTTCAAAATTTTCTACATCATGGATGGTTGCAACAATCTTAAATCCTTTTCTTTTAAACAGAAAAAAATTGAGGTACTCGCGCATCGCAAAATGATAGATGTGAAAGTGCACCACTTTTAATCCTGCCTTTGAAGCATGATTGGCTGCATTGTAAGAACCAATTGCATAGCGCAAACCGCGAACTAATTTATTTTCCTTTCCATAAATTTTTTTAAATGGCTTTTCAGTTTTAAAAGGAAAAGAAAATTTTGTGTCGAGTGTAGTTTCATCGCAGGTATAAAAAACAAGATCGGTTCCCTGCTCGGCCACAGCTTTACACAAACCGAAATCGTAAAAATCATTTCCGCTGTGGCCGCCAATAGGTTCTAATAATGCAACACGAAGTTGGTTACTGCTATTCATACCACGCACTTAAATTTCGGTTCAATAATTTCTCCAGCTCAATAATATCGGGCTTGTATATTCTTTTAAGTTCATCCACTGTTGCCTGTTGCCTTTCTACTTTTTTATCGCGGGTAAGAAAAATGTTTTTCACTTTTTCGATACTGCTTTTAGGAACAAGATTTCTTGCCAGCGTTCTCAATCTCTTTTGAGAATAAATGAATCTGAAAAACGGATTGCGCGGGGTTGAATAAGTATTGTACTTGTTTTCCAGATCTGCTACATGCAAATCATTAATATCTAAAAATCTGAAAACATCTGAAACCATTTCATTCAGGTGTTCATCCAAATCATCGTAGATGTAAATTTTAACCTGATCTTTTCCAAAAGTATCAATGTATCTTTTTACTTGCTGATAGTATAAACCCAATTCGATAAACTGCTGATAGTAGAGGTGAGCGAATTTGTGCTTGCTTTTTTTGAAAACAATACTTTCAAATGATTCACCTACGTAGCCAAGTTTGTGCTCCATAAAATAATGGGAGTAAGCGCGATCAATGGGGTTGCGGAGCGACATAATAATTTTTGCTTCAGGCACTTTTTCTTTTATGCGAACAGGTACTGAAGGGTAGAATAAATAGGATACGCTTGCTTCACCAATAGCTTTGTGATGGCCGTTGGCAGTTGAGAAAAGATTTTGATACTCAGCAAAATTTCCAACACCTTTTTCTTTGTGATAAAGATTTTGTTTTATAGTTTCATCATAACTAAAAAAGTTTGGCTCTTTAACCGGACTCATAAAAACGTCGGGGTGGCGCTTTAGATAAAAGTACAGTGATGTTGTTCCGGCCTTGGGTGCACCGACTATAAAAAAATTAGGAAGCTTACTCATGCGTTCTATCAGTTAAGCCAATCAGGTAATTTCGAAAAGCCCTTTTCTTTTAAGTATTCAGTTAGTCTTGTATTATAATATTTATAAAACTCATTTAACAATTCGCGGTCCTCTGCATTCATTTTCTCTCTGCCTTTTTCTTCGGCATTCACCTTCTTATAAAGATTCCGCAAAGTTCGTTTTAATCCCACGTTCTTTCTCCAGAATGATTCAAATTTTTTGTTAACGTCTAACAGAAGTTTATGAAGCCACCTGCGGCGATACGCAATTGTTTGATTCTCTACCTTAAAATCATTGGGTGAATAAAATGAGAAATCAATTTTTAACCATTCACAAACTTCTTTCATGAAGGATGCTGAATCTTTCTTAAGGTCTTCAAAGAACATTATTTTAAGATTGCTGCCAAAATGATCAAACCACGAAGGGAGAAAATCAACATAACAACCTTCCTGTATGCCTCTTACAAACAATGCATCTTCATCTTCTTTGTGCTCATCAAGTTCAACCTTTGCTTTTGCAATAGAGCTTTCAATGAACTGCTTAAACGTTACCTCTTGCGATAAATAAGTATTTGCTTTCTTTCTTTCGTAAAATGAAAACAATCGCTCGGCAGGATTGCGCAGAATAAAAATCATCTTTGTTTCATTACCCAACTCTTTTAAAATCCTATCAGCAATTATTTCCTTTCCATAAATATAACTTGGGCTTGCCTCAAGCAAATATTTTTTAGGTAACTCGCAGTGATCCCAATATTTTGTGTAGACTTCCATTGATTCAATTTCTTTTCCATACTTCAAAGGCATAAAAAAACCGATCTCTTTGGTTGAAGAACCACAAACATCGGGATGCATTGAGAGGTATGTAAAAACAGAAGTTGTACCTGCTTTATGCACGCCGCCAATAATAAGATTAGGAAGTTTTAATGTCATGTATTTAACTGCAACTGTTTTACCTAAAGTGAAATTTGTTTTTCGGGGCGATGCTCGATGTAATAGAAAAAGTAAAACACTGCAAAAAAGAAAGGTACAATGGAAGTACCCGGATCAAAGAAATTTCCGCCGGTAGGAATACCGCGTACCAGATAAAACACCAGAAACCATTTTACGCCCTGAAAAAAATAATCTTTTTGAAAGGTCTTTACCCGTTTATTCCACCAATAAACCATAAAATATCCTACTTCGCCAAGTAATAATCCCAAAATGCCATATTGAAAAATTACACCAAGCAAACCAAGATCTGATGGATAGAAATGCCCGAATTCAGCTCCCGGTCCCGATTTAAAATCGGGATCTATTCTTCCGTTACCAAAGATGAAACTGAAATCATTTTTATAGAAGTATTTGAATGCTATTGCTGATTCACGTATTCGTGCATCGGCTGACGACTCTCCAGTATCATCTCCCATGAGTACCAATACCACATTTTGATACTGAAGAAAGATACTTTGCAAAATATCGGGTCTAAAAAGATAAAGCAGCCCCGCACCGGTTATTAATGTAACCATTGCCATTAATGCATAAAAAATAATTTTATCGAGTTTAAGATTAAGTAACGCATACAATCCATAAACCCCCAACAATGCAATTGAAGTTCCGCGCTTTTGATTGATAAAAAAGATATACCCGAAGAACAGTAACCAAAATAATCCATAAAGCAATTTATTTGTTCGCATGAATTTGATAAAGAAATATATGGAAGCAAAGGCCAGCGCCATTATTTCAAATTCGAACTGGCAACCCCCTTTTACCGAGTTGCAATACACGAATAAAGTACCTGCATATTTATTGGGATTAAAAAAGAAGATTATAATAACGTAAAGCGGCATAGTTATAAATGGATACACCAGCATGGCATCACGTAATTCGTATAATGTAACCCACTTTGTTTTTAGCAAATAAAAAATTACCAGTCCATTCAACCCTTCGAGCCACGGTTTTTGTGTGAGGATGCCTTCAATCACCGGTTGCCCGAAATAAAACCACGTAACAATACCTGAATAAATGGGGAAAAATGTAACCGTTAGTATGATAAGAAGTTCAAGCGAGTTAAATTTTCCACGATTAATTAAGCCATCAATAATATAAATGGTCATGAAAAGTACCTCACACATCATTAATACCAATGCAAAAGGAAACCAATAAACAAAAAAAGGAGTCTTCACCAGTGTGCCAAACATGTACAACAGGATGAGAAATACGGGAGCCATTCGTAAAATACGGCCGAAGGTGAAACCGTTTTCGGTGCGGCGCTTATATAGCCATGCTATGTCTAATCCCTGCTGCACGTGCGCTTGCCGAATAAAATTTTAATGATGAGAAGTGATTCTTTTGAGTTGCCTTCTGTGAGATTTTTCACAGCCTTTAATAATAATCTAATAACGGGAGCTAAGATAAGCCAAGGGTAGTAAAGTTGATAGAATAACATCCAACCTCTATACTTACAACACATAAAAAAGAGCGGTCGATTTTTTGATTTTATTTCTTTGCCTGTTGTTACGCCTTGCTTGTGATATATGAGACTCCTGAATGCATAGCCATGTTTCCATCCTTTTCGAGCGCCGCGAATTTCCCAATCCATTTCTTCAAAGTATGCATAGTAGACATCGTTCATCAATCCAACATCCTGCAAAAATTCCTTTCGAATAAAAAGTGATGCTCCATACACGTAATCAAACTCAACATCATCATGATCATATTGACCATTGTCAACCTCCCGCACGCCGAGGTGAAAACTCCAGGTCGTCCATTTGTTAAACTTGCCGCCGATGGCATTAATCTTATCAGGCCAGCGATACCAGCGCAGCTTGCTGCCGATCATTCCTACTTTTTCATTCTTTAATTTGTATTCTGCATCTTTTTCTACCAGAAATTTTAATGCATCAAATTCAAGCGTTGTGTCGTTGTTGAGTAACCAAACATAATCTGCATCACCTTTTGCAAGTGCATAGCGAGATCCTACATTATTTCCGCCTGCGAAACCGATGTCGCTTCTGGCTTGAATAAAAATGAATGGAAATTTAAAAGCGGATTTATTTTCTGATTCTGTTTTTCCACCCGCCTCCGCTTCAGCAACTTCATACTCAATGTAAGGAATTGGTTTTGGGCAATCGGGAAAACTGTATTGTTTAATTTCTTCGGGTGGAGAAAATTCAATGGTGGTTTTTCCATCAGCCCAGTCTTTGATAATTTGTAATGAAACAGGCGTGTTGTTGTCAACCACTACTACCTGAAAATTCTGATACGATTGTTTCGCCAATGACTCAATGGTTTCAATGGTATTGTTGTGACCATTGAAATTGACTAAGACGATATAAACTTTTGATTCCATAAGATGAGAAATTTGAAAATAGAAAATGGTGAATGATGCTTTACTATTTTCTATTTTCCATTTTCTATTTTTTTTCTAACCAATTTGAAAGATCACGATTCAGCAATTGCGAAAGCTTGCCCACATCTTCTCTAAAAATTTCATTCAAAAACTTTCGCTCTTCGGGTTTAATCTTCGGCAAATCTTTATCGGTATAAAATGTTTTCTTGAATTTTGATTTTACAGATTTCGGCAACACACCTTTCAGCCAATCCTTCACGCGCTTCATAGTATTCAACTTGCCAATGATTTTATTTTTAGGAATGAAACTGGGGTTGTACTTCTTTCCGAAATCAATAGTTGTTTCTTCATTCACTCCCAGAAAACGAAAAAT
>JBKJNS010000352.1:0-2698 GCA_046593455.1 Chitinophagales bacterium
CACAGGTCGAATTGATTCAACTTCTTTCTTCATTGCGTATTTCTTCCCCCGCATACCTGTGTATGATGATGTGGATGGTTGGGATGACTGGAGATACAACGGACTTCATGAATTTTATAATGACTTCGGAAATTTTAAAGTGAACATTGATGTGCCCAAAGGATTTGTAGTGTGGGCAACAGGTGATTTGCAAAACAGTGATGATGTTCTTAAAAAAAAAATCAACAGCAAATTAAACGCTGCACAAAATTCATCATTGGTTACGCATGTGATTGATTCCAATGATTACAAAGCAGCAAGTGTTACAGCAAACAAGGAAATAAATACATGGAAGTTTACTGCAACAAACGTCACCGATTTTGTTTTCGCTACCAGCGATCATTATCTGTGGGATGCATGTTCATTGGTTGCTGATAAAACTACTGGTAGAAAAGTTTTGGTTGAAACTGCTTACAACAAAAATCACAAAGATTATTTCGATGTCATCAACATTGCAACACGATGCGTAGATATTATGAATGATACTTTTCCTGCAGTGCCATTTCCTTTTCCTCATATAACTATTGTTGACGGCACCGATCAAATGGAATATCCGATGATGATCAATGATAATCCCACCGATACAAGAACCGACGCTGTACAATTGACTTCGCACGAAATTTTTCATTCGTATTTTCCATTCTACATGGGCATCAATGAAACCAAGTACGCATGGATGGATGAAGGATGGGCTACCATTGGTGAATCTGTTATTTCTCCAACGCTTGGCGAACCGGAAGAAGAAGGAATTTACAGCATGGGTCGATTCGAACGTACTGCAGGAACTGATGATAATGTGCCCATGATTACCAATTCAAAATTGCAGAGTGACATTGATTACTATTCTAATTCTTATGGCAAGCCCGCAGCTTGTTATTGGATACTCAGAGATTTATTGGGTGATGAAAAATTCTTTGCTGCACTCCATGAATTTATGAATCGCTGGAACGGCAAGCATCCAACTCCTTACGATTTCTTCAACACCTTCAACAATGTAAGCGGAGAAAATTTAGATTGGTTTTGGAAGCCATGGTTTTTTGATTGGGGTTATCCCGATCTTGCAATTGGTGAAGTGAATATAGAAAATGGGAAATGGAAATTGGTAGTTGAAAAAAAAGGAAATATTCCAGTTCCGGTAGTTCTTGAATTTACGATGAGTGATGGAACAATTCTTAAAGAATATAAATCTGCTGATGTTTGGAAAAACGGAAATACAAATTTCTTTTTTGAAATGGTTGGTGGTGAAAATATTCAATCAATAAAACTCGGCGACGAGTTTATTCCCGATGTAAATAAGAAGGATAATCTTTGGAAGAAATAAATTTGGGAGAACTATCGCACGGAGGCACAGAGAAACACGGAGAAAAAAATTTAAAACACGCTAAAGCTTTTTTTATAAAAATCCTCCGTGTTTCTCCGTGACTCCGTGCGAAATTTTTTTTATATCATTCGTGTAGAGAAAAATTACTCTCACTTCGCGATCACGATCTTCTTCCTCACCAATTCATTTTGCATTGTGAGTTCAATAAAATAAACTCCATCGGCAAGTGAATGAAGATTGATTTCTTTTTTGTTTGAAGAAGGAATTATTTCATTGGCAGAAAATACTTTTTGTCCCAGTAAGTTGAAAACACTTAATGAAATTTCACCAGCCATAAAACCATTTAACAATTCAACCATAAATGTTCCATTCGAAGGATTTGGATAAATCAAGACAGTACTTTCATTTTCACTTTCATCAATTCCCGAAATCAAAACATATTGCGATGCAGAATTCACGCAGCCATTTGAATCACCTACAATCACAGTATAAAGTCCAGATTGTAAAATCGTGTAGGATTGATTGGTTGCTCCTGCAATATCAACTGCATCCAATTGCCACTGATAAAAAGATGCAAGTGAAGATGTAAGCGTGTATCCGTTTTGTGTGATTGTTGGTATTGCAGGTGTTGCAAACACTGTGATGTAATTACTCAGCGTGAGAGTATCATTTCCAAAAGCATTTGTTGTGATGAGGGTAACATCATATACACCCGGAACTGCGTAACAAATGTTTGAAGGATTCTGATTTGAAGAAACATCAGGAGAGCCGCCTTCAAAAAACCATTGCCATGCAAGTGGGTTGTTATTCGATTGATCATTAAAATCAGTGCAAAACTTTTGACAAACTTTTGTTTGTGAAGCATCAAAAGAAGGAAACTGAAATGCGCTGCAATTTGGAAGCGATGGGCAAGTAGTATCCTGCACAAATCGCCACAGATCATTTCCTTTATTTCCATTGGGGAAATTGCCTCCAAACACCCAGGCATTTCCATCTAAATCATAAAGCCCCGGTGCACCAATCCTTCCTCCCGGAATATTTGACGGACTGCTAACACCCTGTGTTCCATAGCTTGCTACTGCATTGGATATTAATGATCCGCTTGCATAAGTCCAGTCATTTTTGTTTGGGCGATAAGCCCATAAGTCATTGCGATAATCGGTGCCACCAAACATCCAGAAATTTCCACAGACATCTTTCCAGCAGGCGCGGTTTTCAGATCGCGATGCCGGATAAAAAGAAGAATCAGAAACACACTGCGCACCTGTAACTCCTGCTGCGTTAATCACGTTGCTTCCGCTCATCCATGCCCATTCAAGGTTGGTTAAATCAAACTTC
>JBKJNS010000125.1:0-3848 GCA_046593455.1 Chitinophagales bacterium
CTTCAGTTTAAAAGGCAATCAATTCAACTTTGATATTTCAGATGATGGTATTGGAATGAAAGATTTGAAAGGAAGAGAGTTCGGCAACGGATTAAAAAATATGAAGAACCGGATTGAAAGTGTGAACGGCTCATTTGATATTCAATCGGCAGAAAATAAAGGCACCAGGATTTTCATTGGCGGCAAGTTGTATTACTAAGCAATACTCATTTGCTTAATCGCTAAAATCGTTTTCAATTATCTACTAATGTGGTATTGCTAAGGGTATGCTCGGCAACGCATCTTTGCGCCATCATCAAGTTCATTTGATGAATAAATATTTATAACTAATAAAATATCAGGAATGAAAATTATCTTAAAAAAATCATTTGTAAGAAAAATAGCAGAAGAGTTATTTGCATTGCTATTTGCAGGAAGCATTGTGATTATTCTTATCTGGTTTACAAATTTTATTATTTATGGTTGACCCTCAAGATCAATCATAAGCCATAAAATAAAGCTTACATATCTTACTTAAATTACTTTTTCAGCAAGTCATCAACATGTTTGGTAGATTAAAAATGTTGAATTGGTTGTTGAAAATTGAGTGAAAGAGATTTCATTGGAGAACGGTGTAGCACCAGGCGAATTTTTAGTGATAGTGATTTTGAATGAAAAAATTTATACTGAACGAATGATCGTTCAGAAATAAAATGTAAAGCCGTCAGGGTAAAAAAGTCCTTCGTTTTCCGGAGGACTTTTTTTACGTTTTCAAAGAATTAGTCCGTCGTTTTAATAATTCCTAATTCAAGCAAAATATTTTCAGTAATCTTTTTTCTCGCCTCAGCAAAATTTTCAGGAGCAGGATCTGGTGATTGAATGTTAGTTGCAAAGAAATAAGCATCACTTCCTTTCTCCACATAACCTACAAACCAGCCAATGTTTAATCGCTTGCCTTCTGTAGTTTCATCCTGCATAATTCCCCATCCTGTTTTTCCACTGAGTTTGTAAGTGGATGTTGAATCGAGCACGAGAATATTTTTTACGATTCGCATCGCTCTTTTAGAAACAGGCAATTGTTCTGTTCTTAAATTTTTTATAAACTCAATTTGCTCATCGCAGGAAATTCTTAGATCGCCATTGAGCCAGAATGAATCAATCGTGCTTCCCATTCGGCGATTGCCATAACTCAAAAGATTTAAATACTGTTGCATTTTCTCCTCTCCAATTTTTCTTGCAACTTCCTGAAAATACCAAACAGTTGAATTTTTCATTGCGTCTTTCATCGATTGATCGTAATTCCATGATTCAATTGGATGAACCACACCATTCCATTGGATTACATGATTTTCATCGGGGATTATTTTAGTTTCTAAGCCAACCAATGAATTAAATATTTTAAAAGTAGAAGCAGGAATAAATCTTTGCGCGCAACGATCAGGATTGTAATCAATAAATTTTGCTTGCTTTAAATCATAAATGGCAATGCAGCCGGTTACATGATAATCATCAAAATATTTTTTCCATTCGGGATGGTGATCGCCTGCAGGATTAGTGCAGGAAAAAATAAAAAAAAGTGAAAAATGAATGGTGAAAAGTGAAAGTAATCGTGCAGGAAAAAATTGTTTTTGCATTTTTTTAACTCATAACTCATAACTCAATTCTATTTACCATCTGCCACCCGCTCCGCCGCCGCCAAAACTTCCGCCGCCAAATCCGCCGAAGCCACCACCACCGCCTCCAAATCCGCCACCACCACCAAAACCACCGCCTCTTCCCAAACCGCCCATCATCATCCATGGAAACCAACCACCGCGTGAAATATAACCACCGCCCTTGTTATTGTTTCTGAAAGCAGAAATGATGATGAGAATAATAACGATTAAAATTACGAAGGGCATCCATGAGTTTTGCTGCGGTTTATCTACGAGTTCATCCACAAATTCACCCGCTGCAAGTTTGATGATTGCATCAGTTCCTTCATTGAGCCCCTGATAATAATTTCCGTTTTTAAAATTCGGTACAATGATGTTGTCAATGATTTTCTTGACTGTTACATCTGGCATCGGGCCTTCCATTCCTTTGCCGGGTGCAATAAAAATTTCACGTTCATCCTTCGACATCAACAGTAAAACACCATTGTCCTGCTTGGGCCCGCCAATTCCCCATGCATCACCAATCTTAAATGCAAGTTGAGAAATATCGTAGCCATTCAAATTATCAATAATGAGAATTGCAATTTGTGTGGATGTTGAATCATTTAATGCTACTAACTTTTGTTCGAGTTGATTTTCTTCTGAGGCAGAAAGAATATCGGCAAAATCATTTACTAATTGCTTTGGTTTTTCAGGCACTGTATTTTTAGCAGTAGGAATCCAATGATCCTGACTTCGTGAAACAGCAATGGTCGCGAAGAAAAAAAATGCAAGAAGGAAAATATTTTTAATCATCGTTTATAACCACTTCATTTGAAAGTTCATTAGAATTGCTGCCATCAGTTGGGAAATGTTTTTTAAGATGATTGCCGCAAAGAAAAATTGCTTCTGTAATTCCTGTAAAAAAATTACCTTCCACAAAATGATTTTGCATCTGCTCTTTCACATCATCCCAGAATGTTGAAGGCACTTTTTCATGAATGCCTTTATCGCCGATGATTGCAAACTGTTTATCCTGATGTGCAATGTAAATGAGCACGCCGGTCTGCAATTTTGTTTCGGTCATTTTTAATTTCTCAAATACTTCGAGCGACCGATCAAGAACATCTTTGTCACATTTATTTTCGAAAAAAACCCTTATTTCCCCTATGGTATTTTCTTCAGCTTCGCGAATGGCAGCAGCAATCTCTTTTTTGTTTGCATCTGTTAATTTGAAATTAATGCCGGGCATTTGATTTAAAAATATTTTGGTAAATGAAGAAAATTATTTCTGTGTTGAACCTGCTTCAGGTTTAGGATCAGTATTAAAATTTATCTCTGGGGGATTTTCAGTTCCTGGATTCGATTTAAAATATCCCTTCTCAGTAAACCCAAGCATTCCTGCATATAGCATGGTCGGGAAACTTTTGATAGTGGTGTTAAAATCCTGAACCGATAAATTAAAATCATCACGTGATTTGTTGATGCGGTTTTCTGTTCCCTCAATTTGTGTTTGAAAATCGGCGAACTGTTGCGTAGTTTTTAAATCGGGGTATGCCTCTGCTACTGCCATCAATCTCGCGAATGCACTGCTCATCTGCGTTTGCGCTGCCTGAAACGCAGCGATTGATTCTGGTGTAAGTTTAGAAGCATCAACAGTAATCTGTGTTGCTTTTGCTCTTGCGTTAATTACTTCAGTCAAGGTGTTCTGTTCAAAACTTGCCGAACCCTGTATCACTTTAATAACACTATTATACAAATCAGTGCGGCGCTGGTACTGGCTTTCTACCTGTGCCCATTTGCCTTTTATGTCCTGATCTTTTGTAACTAAACCGTTGTAAGTGCTCTTGCAACTTGAATATCCGACGATCACAATCAGAACAACAATTCCGAGAATGATCCACGTGCGATTTATTTTCATGGTAGGTGTGTTTGTTTTTTTGTTGATGCAAAGATATGGAATTGACGAACTGCATCTTTAAATATTTGACGAACTAAAATTTTTATTCCCTTTTACAATTCTACCTTCGCAGTAAATCAAAACAAACTTTCAATTATGAGTCAACTGGTTCAGGAATTCAATGATTACAGAAGCAAGATGAATGAAAAAATTCTTGCACAAAACAACAAGGTGATCAATCGCCTTTACAACCTTGATACTAACACTTATGCCGATGGTGCACTTAATGTAAAAACAAAAGAGATGCTGGGCTTGGTAGCATCAATGGTTTTGCG
>JBKJNS010000109.1:0-7694 GCA_046593455.1 Chitinophagales bacterium
TTTTTAAGGGCGCGCAAATTTCTACCTATCAAAGGAGAATACAATACAATGTGACGAAAATAATTTTAAAGCTCAAATTCTACAGTGTAATAAGTTCTTTCACCCGATTCACACAGCGGAATAAATTTTTGATACAGCTCCTGAAATTTCGGATTGGTAACCCATGTATAATTTTTGGGGTTGATGTCGCTGAAATTTTTCAACTTCATTTCAAGAATAATTGTGTAGGCGCTACCACTTAAGTCAGTGAGCAAACGTATGCCTGGTGCAGTACCTACATCTTTTGATAGTGCTAAAATCTCTTTCCATATTGCAATGGCTTCTTTTGCTTTACCGAATTTGAGTTTAAAAATATTTCGTTCAATAATCATGTTTTTATTTTTTTAGGGAACCCATATGCCCACAGGCAATGAGAAAATATTTTTTGTGAGTCAAACTTCCATTTCAATTTTATACAACTGCCGGTCGGCTGAATCGCAAAGTTGAATAAACTGCTGATACAATTCTTTTGCTCCGGGATTTATCTTCCAGAAATAATAAGCAGGGTCAAGTTCGTTGAAACCCTTAAGGTCTAATTCCACTACCAAAGTGTAACATGAACCTGTAAGATCAGTGAGCAAGCGCACCTTTACAGAGAACCGCTCATTCTTTTTTAGTTCGTCAATCATTTGTTTCCACAAGGCAATTCCCTCTTTTGCTTTACCAAACTTTAGTTTGAATTCATTTCTTTCAATAATCATTTAATAAGTGTTTTGCATAACAAAGATGAAAGTTTTTTAATTGAATAAGAAACTTCTTTTTAATTGAACGGAAAGTTCTAAATTCGTTCGCAAAATAAACAACTATGAAAACTACAACTTTAATACTTGCAATCATTTTATGCTCATTTACCACAGCACTAAAAGCACAACAAGTTATGGGTGCTTTAGATGGTAAATCTTTTACCATTGAATTAATGAAAGACGGGAAGTTTGATTCTAAAGAAACTTTAGTATTTGAAAAAGGAATGGTGGATCCGCTCGATTGCCATCAATATGGTTTTACTTCAGCAACTTATCAGGCAAAGAATGCTGCCGGCTTAACAACATGGGCTGCGTCCTGCAAGAGCGATAAAGAAGGAACAATGAGTTGGCAAGGCAAAGTAACCGGTGACCGCATTGAAGGCACTGTTGTTTGGAGCAAAGACGGTCAATCAAGAGTTAACTACACCTATACCGGTGTTGTAATAATGCCGATAGTAAAATAAAACTACTTAGTGGTGTGTGTGTGAAGAATCACTGTGCGAATGATCTTCGTCGTGGTGGTGTAATGTTTTTTCCCAACCCGAGAATATAAGGATTGAAAAAATTGTGATGCCGACAACACAAATAACAATTACAAAAATCGGGAACAGAATTACGAGTGGAAGCATGAATTATTTTTTTTTGAAGGATGCAAATATAATATTGATTTGGAAAGAGGCGATCTGGTTTAATTGTCTTAATCCAGCTCAGTAATCTTAATCATCTTTTTCAATGCAAAAATTTAATTGGACAAATACGGAATCCAATTCCGTATTTGTCCAAACAAATATTATCTTTGAGGGGTGATCAACAGAGACCTTTCGGCAAAAGCATTACAACTCTCGCGTAAATTCAAATTACTCGCATTGATTGGACCGCGCCAAAGCGGGAAAACAACACTTGCAAGAAGCTTGTTTAAAAACAAGAAATATGTTTCGCTCGAAAATTTACAAAACAGAAATTTTGCATCTACAGACCCACAGGCATTTCTTGAACAGCATCACAAAGGAGCAATCTTAGATGAGATTCAAAAAGTGCCCGAACTTTTTTCATACCTTCAGCAAGTAGCAGATGAGAGCCGCAAAAAGGGATTGTTCATTCTTACCGGTTCGCAAAATTTTTTGCTTCAACAATCCATCTCCCAATCATTGGCAGGCAGAGTTGCATATCTTACACTACTGCCATTCAGTAAACAAGAGTTAAAAGAAACGTCATTTGCAGAACAATCGCTTGAAGATTGGATTTACAAGGGTTCATACCCCCCAATCTACGATCAGCGATTGCACCCGGGAGATTGGTATTCAAACTACATCAAAACATATTTAGAAAGAGATGTGAGACAAATGAAAAATATCGCTAACCTTAAAACTTTCGATAGGTTTCTTCGCATGTGCGCTGCGAGAACCGGGCAACTTTTAAATCAATCTTCTCTTTCAATTGATGTTGGGGTAGATCAAAAGACGATTCAATCATGGCTTGGAATTCTGGAAGCGAGTTTCATTATTCACCTGATGCCACCATATTTTGAGAACTTCAATAAACGAATTACGAAATCACCAAAACTTTATTTTATTGATACAGGGCTTGCCTGTTCATTGCTTGGAATAAAATCTAAAGAACAAATTCAACATCACTATTTAAAAGGTGCGCTCTTTGAAACATGGGTAGTTGCTGAACTTTTAAAATCAATATGCAACAAAGGAATTCATACACAACTTTATTTCTGGCGTGACAAAACAGGCAATGAAACAGATATACTTATTGATTCGGGAAAAGGGTTAATGCCGGTTGAAATAAAATCAGGCAAAACAATTCATGACGAATTTTTTAAAGGCATCCGTTACTTTCGAAAAACTTCGCTCGTGAATAATAAAGCGTTTGTTGTTTATGGAGGAACAAGCATTCAAAAAAGAAGTGAAAACATTGAGGTGATTTCGTGGAAAGATGTTGCAATGATTGTATAAGGAAACAAAAATCAGCAATGCAATTATCATTCTTTCCCCGGAAATGTAAATCCAATCCGTCTTCTGGTATCAGAGTTCTGTTCGGCGAGTTTGAATTCTTCTATGTCGGCTAAAATAATTTTGGTTTGCATGGCAACAGCTCTTTCTTCTTTTGGAATTGAAGCCAATCGCAAGTCGCGATTTTTAGTCACTTCTTCAATTACTTTTCTCACCTCTCTTCCATTGCCAAAATATTTATTGCGCTTATCATAAATAAAATGCAGGTATTTTTTAAGATGATCTGTTGCTTCATCATCAAGTGCTAAATTTTCTTTTTGAAGCAAGCTCATAGCAATCTGATAAAGTTCTTCGGGGGAGTAATCTTCGAACATAAAAGTTTTATCAAAGCGCGATTTTAATCCCGGGTTTGATTCTACAAAGCGCTGCATATTATCTGTATATCCCGCAACAATTACCACGAACTGACCGCGCTGATCTTCCATCCGCTTCAACAAAGTTTCTATTGCTTCATTTCCAAAATCATTTGCTGAGCCCGAACTTAATGAGTAAGCTTCATCAATAAAAAGCAATCCGCCTTTAGCGCGATCAATTACCTCAGAAGTTTTTATTGCAGTTTGTCCAACATATCCTGCAACCAATCCTTGCTTATCTATTTCAACCAAGTGCCCGCGCTCAAGCAAGCCAAGCGCTTTATATATTCTTGCAATAATTCTTGCTACAGTCGTTTTGCCTGTACCCGGGTTTCCCATAAAAATGCTGTGCAATGAAAACCTGCTCAACACATCTTTTCCTTCTTCTTTGTAGAACCGAACCAGCTTTACCATCTCATTGATCTCTGCTTTGATGTCGCTCATTCCTATGAGTGCATTCAATTCGAAAAGTGCATCTTTCAATAAAAATTCATCAACCGGAATATCGGGCAGCACTTTTTCTTTCGCGGCAAAGATCTTTTTAAGGTCATCCACTTCAATGAGTGAAAAACTTTCTTTGCTCAATAATTTTGGATCTTCGCTGCGCATCACCCGCAATCCCAGGTTCAATTTTGCTTCATCAATCCAACCGTTTATTAAGCGGGCGTTGCCAAAACTTTTATCACGGTTTCTGTAAGAATCAACTAATTTTTCATATAGGAATTTTCGTGCTTCAACAGAAAAAGTGAGATTTTTTTCTCTTGTTGTATAGTCAGCGATTTCAGCTAATTCCTGTGGCAGATAATCAGGAAAATCATAATAGCTGTTGAAGCGTGATTTTAATCCAGGGTTGCTTTCAATAAATGAATTCATTTCATTTGGATAACCCGCAACTATTACTGCAAAATCACCTGTACTATCGCTCATCTCTTTCACTAATATTTCTATTGCTTCTCTTCCAAAGTCTTTTGAGTCATCCGATTTTCTTGCGAGTGCATAGGCTTCATCAATAAATAAAACTCCGCCGCGTGCGCGGTTAATGATCTCTTTTGTTTTAGGTGCAGTTTGCCCAATGTATTCAGCAACTAAATCGGCTCGGTCAACTTCTACCAAATGTCCCTTAGTTAATAATCCCATTTTGGCATAGATGCGGCTCAACAGTCTTGCAACAGTAGTTTTTCCTGTACCTGGATTACCGGTAAACACTGCATGCAGATTTATTTTTTCGGTATCAAGTATTCCTTTTTCTGTTCTCAATTTCTGGAACTCGAGGTACTTGATGTACTCATGAATTTTTGTTTTAATGGTTGAAAGTCCTATGAGCCGGTCAAGTTTTTCAACTACCTGTTCCAATGATTCTCCCGGTTCTGTTGTTTGTTGTTTTGGAACTGAAGAGTTTTGATAGAGTGGCTGATTCAACATAGTTACTTCTCCATCTTCTGCATAATCGCCAACCTCAAACGGAACAACAGCTATCAGCTGATCCATAAAAATAATTTCAAGCGTAAAGTTATCGGCATACCATGTTCCTTTTGCATCACTTCCCCAGCCGGTTGTTAAAGTGTAAATGCCATTTGCATCGGGGTTAAAATGGAAAAACTCAGTGCACTGTCCTTTTAATTGCCGCGCATCGTTGTAGAAATCAAAATATATTTCGCAGGGCCAATTGGTCTCTGTATTCAGGTTTTCAAGTTTCAACTCAGCCCAAACAAAACGAGTATCATCTTTACCAAACCTTGAAAGGTATCTTCGGTCGGGTGTATAAACACCATTGTTGGGGCCTTCATACATCCGGAGCAACTGAATATTGAAATACGGATTATTATCAGCAGTAACTTTCCCAGCATTGTTTACATAAAAGGTTTTGCTCGAAATTTTTTCACCATCAACCCATGCTTCATAATAGTATTGACCCTTTTTCCAAAATGTTGCCGGTGATGGATTACCCCAACCTTCGCGGAAGTAGACAATATTTTCTTCTGCTTTTACGGTGCGTTCAACTTTTAAATCACAAACCTCTTTACCGGCAGATGAAAAGGCTTTCAGATTTATTTTCACACTCCACTCCTCTTCATCAAACTTTTTGTTGAAAAGCGAAAGCTCAGCATATATGTATGTGGTTTCAGATTCCTCCAATACCGATTGATACTTGCGCTTGCCTTCGGCAAGCGGATCGGCAGGGCCAAATATTTTTAGATCGCGAAACTTATAGTTATTCTGATTGGGCATTTGTGGTGTTAAAAATAAGGAAGTGCAAATTCAGAAAAATATTTATTGAAATGAAATACAGTTGTTAAATAATTTTTCCGAGCAGTTGATTGATGAGGGCATTAATTTCTTTTTGCTGATGAATAATCATGAAGTGGGAGCCGCTATCAATCACGTAATCTGCTTTAATTTTTTTTATGGGGAAAATGTGATCTGCCGATCCATGAATGTGAATGCAATTTGCAATCGCGTGCTGCTGTTTCCATTGCAACACTTCATGAATTCCAAATCTTATTACCTGTGAGTTCGCTTGCATTAACATGCTCTTAAAAAGCTGCTGCTCTTCATTATTTTTATTGGTAAAAAATTTACTGATAAAAATTGCAAGGTATTTAATGAGAATGGTTGGAATAATTTTATAAACCGGAAACATTTGAAACCGCGAAAAGTATTTTGGTATTTCGGCAACTGATTTAATGGTGGAGATGAGTATAATTTTTTTAACAGGAATAACTTTAGAAATCTCCTGCGCAAGAATTCCACCGAAAGAAACACCGATGAATACTAATTCTTTGTTCAGTGGAATTGATTTGGATGTGCGCTTGCAATAATTTTGAAGCGTTTCATTCTTAAACGGAATAAGAAAATTTATTACCTCCGATTTTCTACCCTCAAAATCATAATGCTCATACATTTTTTCATTTGCACCAAGACCGGGAAAAAGAATGATCATAGAGGGTAAATTCAAAATTTAAAGTTCAAAATTCAAATTGTCCAAGACCGTATCGGGTTTTAAAACCGAGTCGGTCTGTGAAAGTGATAAAACAGGTTGTTGTCAAAAATTTTATTTCTTTGAGTAATTCTTTTTTTCATTTCACTTCAAAAATAAAAAATTATGCAACGAATTTTTCTTACGCTCATTACTTTACTCATTGCAGCTCAAACATTTTCACAAGTTACTTACTCCGTGCTTCCTTTAAAGAAACAAATTTTCCCTCGCAATCTTTCTACTAACGAAGGAACAGTGATTACTTCGGGAACAGTTAACAGTAGCGGAACTCCCTATGATCAAATGCAGGTGAAAAAATATCGCGATGGAATTTATCAAACTACTTACACCTCAGTTCTAAGCTACAGCGGCAACATTGCAAATTTTTCTTTCAGCATACCCATCACGGCAGAACTTTCTAATTATAAGATTGAGGTTTATGGTTCTACGAATTCGGTTCTCACTCTTGTAACAACGGTTGATTCACTTGCTGCAGGCGATGCATTTATTATTCAGGGGCAATCAAATGCAGCAGCAGGTGCTGTTTCGGGGTATGGAAATGCAGAGAATCAAAATAGTTTCATTAGAGTGTATGGATCGGGTGCAATAAGTGGTTATATAAAAGCATGGAACAAAGCCAATGGAGATATGTGGGATGGAGGCGGTGAAGGAAATGCCGGGCAGTGGGGATTGCGAATGGCAAAAGATATTTTAGACACATACCAAATTCCAATTGCAATTTACAACGGTGCTAACAGCGGCCAACCAATAAGTTGGTTCATTAGAAATGAATCGAATAAATTTGATCAGTCAACAAATTATGGCCGCTTGTTACAGCGAATTACCGAAACCGGATTTGCGAATAACATAAGAGCCATCTTCTGGTATCAAGGTGAGTCAAATTCTTTTGGAACTTCCACTACTTCATACAAAACTTCTTTCAACGATTTAAACAGCGATTGGAATCAGGATTACCCGGCCTTCGAGCATCTTTACATCATTCAAATCAAGCATGGCTGCGGAACTTCAAAACCTAACGTAAATAAAATTCAGGAAGCGCACCGTGAACTTGCTGATGAGATTGCCAATGCTTCTATCTATGCTTCAAATGGAACTACTCACGCATCAGATAAATGCCATTATAAATATTCCGATGGCTACTTGCTCACAGGTGATCGCTTGTATGCATTGCTAAATCGTGATATTTACGGAGCGCCCGATGCTGCAAACATCGAATCTCCTGCTGTTGTTTCTGCGGCGCAAACAGCCCTTAATCAAATTACACTTTACTTTAAGAATGCGGCTGACACTTATAGCTGGGAGGTTGGAGTTGAAAAAGATTTTAAGTTGGAAGGAAGTGGACTCAAAGTTTCAACCGGTGTTTTCAGTGGAAGCTCTTTGGTTCTTACAATGAGTGCGAATCTGGGCACGTATACAGGCATTTCATTCCGCGGACATGCAGGAAACGGAACACCATGCATTCGCAATGCAAACGGTTTAGGTATTGTTGGATTTAAAGATTTTCCTGTGACGCCATTCTCTCCAAAATTTTCTGCATTCG
>JBKJNS010000129.1:0-5296 GCA_046593455.1 Chitinophagales bacterium
AATATTCTTTGCTAAAAATTTTCTGCGTGGCGTTGTTCTATTCATAAAATTCAAACAAGTATTTTTCATCAAATTGAATTTCCGATTTAGCCAACAAATCCAAATATTCTTCGCGAAATGTTTTGCGGTTGTGGTGTTGTTCCTGTTTGATGATGTATTTAATCACCGGATCACGCTGCGATTTTGAATAGGAGAATGCAGCATATCCTTCCTGCCACTGAAATTTCCCTTTTACAAAACCTCTCTCATTAATCCACTTAGATGAATTGGCTTTGATGGCACTCACCAAATCAGAAATGCGCATCGAGGGTTCCATGCCGAAGAATGCATGTACATGATCTTGCCAGCCATTTATTGCCAATGCTTTTTGCTCTTTCTTGTTGATGATGCCAGCAATGTATTTGTGAAGTTCATCGCGAAAATTTTTGGTGATGAAATTCTCTCTGCCTTTTACAGCAAAGACAACCTGAATGGAAATTTGTGAATAGGTATCAGCCATGTTGAAGTAATTTTTGTGATGAAATTAATTTGTTGATTGTTATCAGCTCTGAAGGAGCGCCATTATGGTAGAGAAATTCGTTCATGTGTTCGCGGAGCCCTGCAGGGGCGACATTATTTTTACCTCGTTGCATTTATGTTTATTGTTCATGAGGTAATGTCGCCCCTGCGGGGCTGGCTGTGTGATTTTATTTCCTGCTACCATAATGTCGCTCCTCCGGAGCTCAATTTATTTTTTGCTTTTCTCTGCTACCATAATATTGCCGACTCTGTGGGCTTGCTTACGCTATTGAAATTTCTTTCTTCTGAATTCCGCCCACCACACTTTTTTTGATTCCATTGAACGGATTAAAATCCTGCAGATGAAATCCCATCCCTGCAGCGCGCATCACGGCATCATCACCAAATCTTTTTTTCATTCGGTCCATTGCCTGATACAATTGAATCTGCTCCATGGAATCTTCAAACAAATTGATCTGGTAGCCACCGCCAACAAGATGAGAGAATCGCACACCCACCAACCGAATCAGCATTCGTCGCTCATACAATTTATTGAATAACTCTTTTACTCTTGGAATCAAATGATGATCGCATGAAGTGTAAGGAATGCGTGATTGTATGGTGTGTGTATCAAAGTTGCTGTAGCGAATCTTCACCGTCACGCAACTCGTGAGTTTGTTTTCATCACGCAGTTGAAAAAGCAAACGCTCCGTCATGCGAATGAGAATGTCTTTCATCTTCACAATGTCAATGGTATCCTGATCAAAAGTTTCTTCACTCGAAATACTTTTTCTTTCTGAATAAGGAATCACCGGCGTATCATCAATGCCGTTTGCTTTTTGCCAAATGGTTTTTCCGTTTTCACCAAACACATCATGCATCAATTCGATGGGCATTTGCTGCAGCGTGAGAATTTTTTCAATACCCATTTGCCGCAGCGTGTGATATGTTTTTTCACCCACCATCGGAATCTTGCTCACGCTCATGGGCGCGAGATAATTTTTTTCCGTTCCACGTTCCACCTTCTTGTTATTGTCGGGCTTTACATCATCGGTCGCAATCTTCGAAACAGTTTTGTTAACTGATAAACCGAATGAGCTCGGCAATCCTGTTTCCTTCTTCACCTTCTGCCACAACTCTGTTGCCCATTTGTAGCAACCGAAAAAACGATCCATGCCCGTCATGTCAATATAGAATTCATCAACTGAAGATTTTTCGTACACCGGAACATTCTCGCGAATGATCTCTGTTACCTCATCCGATTTCTTCGTGTACATTTCATAATCACCCTGCACGATCAGTGCTTCGGGGCACAATCGCTTCGCCAATTTCATCGGCATGGCAGAATGTATTCCATACTTGCGCGCTTCGTAACTGCATGCAGCTACCACACCGCGATCGCTGCCGCCGCCAACTAATACAGGTTTTCCGTTTAATGCGGGATTCATCAACCTCGATACAGCAACAAAGAAGCAATCGAGATCGAGGTGAACAATGGTGCGGTCGGGGGTAATAATCATGACGGTATTACAATCAAAATGAATGATTGTAATTAAATCAATTATCGGGGAAAGAAAAAATTATTTTTTTTGGAGAACTGAAACTGATCAGTACTCAAACATGGCAGTAAGTACCTCACATACTTTTTGCGCAGTAAGATCATCCAATGATCCCAATCGTTTTTTAAAACGCGATTGATCGGCAGCGCGCAGTTGATCCAACGCCACCTGACCTTTTATTTTTTGAAACACACATTGCACACGTGAGGGGTAATTGCGCAGCACCGAAGTCATGGGCGCAATGATGAAAGTTTGTAAATGATCATTCATTTCATCGGGCGATACAATAAGGCAGGGGCGGGTTTTGCGAATCTCACTTCCCAGCACGGGATCTAACTGGACTAAGAAAACATCAAATCGTTTTACTTCCATTCCCATTCTTTTTTATCAAAGTCGTTTTGGAAACTTCCGAGAATCAATGATTGCTTTTTGCGGCTTTCCTTCTTAAATTTTTCGGCCCATGTTTTTCTCTTTGAAGTGCGTGCAGATTTTATAAGTATGCCATCCTCTGTTAAATCAAGGTGTACTTCTTTAGTGAGCTTCGCATGTTGAATAAAAGTTTTCGGAATCAAAATGCCTTGTGAGTTCCCAATGGTAATCAGTTTTGCGATCATAAGGCAAAGTTAGTACATTGTTATAACATTTGAAAAATTAGCCCCGATATTTATGTCGGGGGAAATAGAACCGGTCTGTTGGCTTTAGCCGAAATCTTTCTTTGACATCATTGATTACGAGCAACCCTAAAAAGTAATTTTGGCTAAAGCCCATGTACTATTTTCGCTTTAATCCCCCGACATAAATGTTGGGGCTATTGAGTTGCAATTTTTCTTCCGAATCAAATTTTGTTTTACCTTTGGTTGCAATACAAACAAATTGAATGGCTATAATGTAGTCAATTTTCATATCCACAAAAAATATTTAATCATGTTCTTCAGCAGTAACATCAAAGCACTCCGCGGATACAAACAAAAAACACAAGACGTAATTGCACGCGAACTCGGCATGAGCCGCTCTACTTTAAACAGCTATGAAAACGGCAGCGTAAAAAATCCTACGCTCGATGCGCTCATTTCTTTTTCTAAATATTATAAGGTGTCGATTGATACTTTGGTGAAAACCGATTTGAGTAAACTCGGTCAGTTTCAACTCTCAGAATTATTGAAGGGTCATGATATCTACATCACTGGCAGCAAACTTCGGGTGCTGGCTACCACGCTTGATTCTTTCAATAAAGAAAATATTGAAGTGGTGCCGCTTAAAGCAAAGGCAGGTTATAAAAATGGTTTTGCCGATCCCGACTTTATAAAAAAACTTCCGGCCTTTCAGTTGCCCATTCTTTTTAATGACCGCAAGTACCGCATGTTTCAAATAGATGGCGATTCTATGTTGCCCATACCCGATAAGAGTTGGGTGATCGCTGAATATGTAGAGAACTGGTATGAGATCAAAAGCAATCACGCTTATGTGCTGCTCACCAAAGAAGAAGGTATTGTGTTTAAGAATGTGGTGAATGAAATTAAGCGCAGAAAAAAAATGGTGCTGCATTCACTGAACCCCGAATACAAACCGTATGAGGTTGATGTGAATGAAGTAAAAGAAGTGTGGAAGTTCTGCAACTACATCAGCAGCGAAATTCCTGAACCCATGCAGCAGAAAGATCAGTTGCTTAAATCTGTAGTGAAAATGGAAAATGAATTGATGGTAATGAAGAACAGGTTGAAGGAAGAGCTGGTTTTAGTTTGATACTGAATCAATTTAAAATTCAGAAATGAAAAACTATATCCCGATTTCATGCAATTATTATGATGAGTTGGAAGCGCTTGCTACCTTAAAGAAAACGTGCATCATAATTTTTAAAGATGAAGCAGAAAGAGAGATTTCCATTAGCGGTGTGATCAAAACATTTTTCATCAGTGACAAAACCGAATTTCTTCAACTGCTAAGTGGTGAAGAAATCCGGCTTGATCGGTTAATCAGCGTTGATGGCAAAATGCTGCCAATTCTTAATTGCTGAAGTTATTTTAAAAAGTATCTCAGGATTATTCCTTCACAATTTTTTTTGTGATAAGTCCATCACTTGTTTGAATGGTGCAGAAATAAATTCCTTTCACTAAATCACTTGCATTAATGGTGATGTAATTACTTCCTGAAGAATATTGCCGAGAAGAAATATCTTTTACAATTCTTCCGGTAACATCATATAGTGAAATTGCCGCCGCTCCATCGTTGTTAAGATTCACAACAACATTAAGCACATCATTAAAAGGATTTGGATAGATAATCTGTTGCTCTTCATTCCCAAAAACATTTTCATCTCCATAAATATATTTACAATTATTACCACCGGTATTAAAAGTGTACCATGAAGAAAATGCTGTGAACTGCCCCGTGGAAGTACATTTTCCTTTTACCCTGAATTTGTAAGAAGTACATGAAGACAAACCTGTAACATTAAGTGAATTTACATAAGGTGTGTAAGTGGTAACTATGTTGTTCGAAAGGTTTTTAAGTTTTAAAGTGTATGATGAAACATATTCATCACTCCATTTTAAAGTAGCTGAAGAGCTGGTAATGTTTGTTGCGCTTAATCCTGTTGGAGTAACACATTGCGGGAGCGAAGTGTTTTTTAAAGTTGTATTCAGAATCGTAGTGATTCCGCTGCTGAGTGAAACATGCGTGATTGTTTTAGTTGAATAACCCGATTTTGAAAAAGTTACGCTATAACTTCCTGCAGTTGAAAATCCGGTTGCATAAACTCCCGATAAATTTGTTGATGCAGATGAACCATCACCTCCGGTAATAGAAACAGTTACCCCACTCAACACGGCACCGGTGGAATAATCTGTAACAGTTCCGTTGAGATAGCAGGCAGGTGTGTAAGTAACACCAAGCACATACAATCCCTGTTCAATATCTGCTGCGAGAATATTTCCTGATGGAAGATATGGATACGCTTCCCAGCAACCATTGTATCCGCTGCCTGCAAATGGGCTTGTATCATAACTTCCAACCTTAATCAGGTTATCAGGATGTGTTGCATCAGCAATAATTACCCCATCGCGGTAATAAGCTATCACTAAATAATTTCCATTCACATGCACATTGTGACCAATGCTGCTGGTACCAGGGTTCGCCTGAAAGCGATCAAGCTCAGTAATGTTTCCAAGATCAGAAACATTGTAAGAGGTGATGTATGAATTGGTAACTTCATCTGTTGTGTATACATAACTTCCGTTATC
>JBKJNS010000149.1:0-3598 GCA_046593455.1 Chitinophagales bacterium
GCGCCTTGTACGAAGCGGTTTATTTTTTTCCGCTGCGAATTGAGGCGCTAAGTTTTTATGGTTGGTGAAGAAAAATTATTTCATGATACAGGCAGAACTGAAATCTTTTTTAGATGAGAAAGCAAAATTCTACAACAGCATTGATTTTATTTCAACAGATCCAATCAACATCCCGCACCACTTTTCGAAACAACAAGATATAGAGATCGCTGCATTCTTTGCCGCAACCCTCGCATGGGGAAACAGAACTTCGATCATCAACAGTTGCAATCGCCTGATGCAATTGATGGATCATGCACCGCACGATTTTATTTTGAATCATGAAGAAAAAGATTTGAAACATCTTCTTCATTTCAAACACCGAACATTTAATACAACGGATTTGCTTTACTTCATTCATTTCTTTAAAAGTTATTTTGGAAAGGAAGATTCATTAGAGCATGCATTCGCAAAATTCATTTCAGCAAAAGATGATACAGTTGAAAATGGATTGATTGGTTTTCATAATTTATTTTTTTCACTCCCCGATTTTCCGAAGAGATCGAAGAAGCATGTTTCGACACCCGAAAAAAATTCTGCCTGCAAGCGGCTCAATATGTTTTTAAGATGGATGGTAAGGAATAACAAAACCGGAGTTGACTTTGGCCTATGGAAAAAGATTAAATCTTCGCAATTGATTTGTCCGTGCGATGTACATGTGTTGCGTGTTGCAAGAAAATTAAGACTGATTGAGCGCAAACAGAACAATTGGAAAACGGCTTTGGAATTAACTTCATGCCTGAAAGAATTTGATGCCACCGATCCTGTAAAATATGATTTTGCATTATTTGGTTTGGGGGTAATGGAAAAATTTTAGTATTAAAAACTTATGATACCTGAAGAAGAAAAAATCCTGATTGAAATCATTCAGAATAATTTTAATCTGACTAAAGTTACGGTTGAAGAAAATTCATTACAAAAAATAAGAATCTTATTGATTGATCAACTCGATTTTTTGATCGACCATGATTTTGAAAAATTACTTTGGATACTTTACCGCATTGATGTGATTGAAGAAAAAGCAAAAGTTGCACTCGCAGAAAATACCATTCAAAAACCATCAGAAGTATTAGCCGATCTGATTATAGAACGGCAGATGGAGAAAGCAAAAACAAGATTGGAATACCGCGCAGCACATAAGGATGATCCCGGCGATTTGTAATTGCATAATTTTATTTGAAAAAGATAGTGCAATCTTTAGATTACACTTTTAATATTAAAATGCTATCTTTGCATTGCAATTTAAATTTAGTATGGAAAATCTTTTTGCCTTGCACTTCGATTGGCTGAAACAGTTTAACGCCACTTTTACACGCCATCTTGATATTGACTGGAACGACCGCCTCATTGGAATCAGCGGTGTACGCGGCGTTGGAAAAACCACTTTCATGTTGCAACGTGTGAAGAGCAACTTCGGTGATTCAAGAAAAGCATTGTACCTCAATCTGGATGAGCTATTGCTTTCAACACGAACATTGATTTCGGTAGCAGATGAGTTTCATAAGCGCGATGGAAAATTTCTGTTTCTCGATGAGATTCACAAATACCCTAACTGGTCAATGGAGCTCAAGATGATGTATGATCGTTACCGCGATCTGCATGTGGTGTTCACCGGCTCTTCCATTCTTGATATTTACAAAGGGAAAAGTGATTTAAGCCGCCGTGCCGTTGTGTACAACATGGATGGATTATCATTCCGTGAATTTCTGAATATTGAAAAGGGAACACGTTTTCAACCCCATACCCTTGACGAGATTCTTAAAAATCACGAAAAGATTGCGCGTGATATTGTTTCCAAAACAAAACCCCTTGCCTTGTTCGATGATTACCTCCGCTATGGTTATTATCCGTTTTATCTCGAGAGCAAAAAAAGTTATTCAAAGAAATTACTTGGTACTGTGAATTTGATTTTGGAAGTGGATATTCCTTACCTGTGCAATGTTGACCTTAAATATGTGCCCAAACTCAAAAAGCTTTTGTACATGCTTTCAGTAGGCACACCCTATCAGCCAAACATTGCAAAGCTGAGCACTGATTTGGAAACATCGCGAAATACAGCAATGATTTACCTTAACTATTTGGCTAATGGAAAATTGGTGAACCTCTTGGCTTCACCTTCAAAGGGGGATGCACTATTGGCAAAACCCGATAAAGTTTATTTACAGAATACAAACTTGTCTTACGCAATTGCATTGGCGAATCTCGACAAAGGAAATCAGCGCGAAACATTCTTCTTCAATCAAGTGGCTGCGCAACATGAAGTGAAATCGGCAGTACAAGGTGATTTTTTTGTGAATGGAAAATACACTTTTGAAGTTGGAGGAAAATCCAAAACACACAAGCAGGTGAAAGCAGTAAAGAACTCTTACGTTGCTCAGGATAATGTGGAGCACGGATTTGAAAATAAAATTCCGCTATGGTTGTTTGGGTTTTTGTATTGATGACATTACAACATGTGTAACCTTTAGATTACATTTTTAATATAAAAGTGTAATCTAAAGATTTCAATATATTTTGAGGTAAGGATTGCTGTGTAAGAAAACTGTACCCACAAATTCACGATTAATCTTTGACAACAGATTTTGTTCACCGCCATTATATTTGCTCACTTTCTTTTTCACGTTTCACCATTCACATTTCACTTTTATGAAACTCATCAGCTACTTCAACCCAACCGACGAACAGGATCACTTGGGATTATTGCACGAAGACAATGTATACGACATGCAGGAACTCGATTGGCAATTCCCAGGTAACATGCAATTATTCCTCTATGCATGGGACGATGTAATTGAGCGTGCAAAAGAAATGAATGAGTTGGTGAAGCAAGGAAAAGTAAAACACGTAAGACCAAAACAATTACAATCATTGCAATTGATGGCACCGGTTCCGCAACCATCATCGTGCAGAGATGCTTATGCTTTTCGCCAGCATGTGGAAGCAGCGAGAAGAAACAGAAAGGTTGAAATGATTCCAGAGTTTGATCAGTATCCAATTTTTTATTTCACCAATCACGCCGCCATACAAGGGCCGGGAAATATTATTTGCATGCCTGATCATTTTCAAAAATTAGATTTTGAACTCGAAGCTTCGGTGGTGATTTGCAGAAAAGGAAGAAACATAAAAGCTGAAGAAGCCGATGATTACATCGGCGGCTATATGATTATGAATGACATGAGCGCACGTGTGTTGCAGATGGAAGAAATGAAACTCAATCTTGGGCCTGCAAAGGGAAAAGATTTCTCTACTGTGATCGGTCCCATGTTAGTAACTGTTGATGAACTCGAGCAATATAAAATTCCGGCGAAGCCAAATCATATTGGCAACAATTATAATTTGGAAATGAAATGTTGGGTGAATAGTAAAGAAGTTTCATCAGGTAACGTGGGTGATATGGACTGGACGTTTGCAGAAATTATTGAGCGCTGTGCTTATGGTGTAGATATTTTACCGGGCGACGTGATTGGCTCCGGCACGGTAGGCACTGGCTGCTTCCTGGAACTGAACGGCACCGGGCTTTTTCATGATCCGGATTACAAACCGCAATGGCTTCAGCCAG
>JBKJNS010000240.1:0-3699 GCA_046593455.1 Chitinophagales bacterium
ATCAAATGGTGATTCTTTTTTTTCAAATTTGCCCGCTTCTAATTTCGAAAAACTTAGTATCTGATTTACAATTGCAAGAAGGTGTTCTGATGATTTCCTGATAGCTTCAACATAGCTGTTTTGTCTTCCGCTATTTTCTAAAGAAAAGTCTTCATTCGACAAGAGTTCTGAAAAACCCACTATTGAATTGAGAGGGGTTCTTATTTCATGACTCATGTTTGCAAGAAATTCTTCCTTCACTACTCCTAATTTCTCAGCACGCTTTCTTTCTTCCACCAATTGTTTTCTAAGGCGGCTGTTTCTTGCGTCGTCTCTTAGGATGAGATAAATAAAAATGAGCGTAGTAATAATTCCAAATACGCCAATTGCTGTAATAATCTGTTTCGCTTTCGAGGCCCGAATGTTTGCTTCATCTGCTTTTTTTTGCTGAATAAAATTTTCGTCGTCATTAAATTGGTTGATGATGGCGTGAATGCGATCCATCATTTCTTTATCAACCTGCAAAAGCACCAACTCATCGGTAGTCCAGTTTTCAATTTTACTTTTGTATAAAATTTCTTTTTGTGCAATAATCTTTTCTACTTCACTTGGCGAGAGTTCATTTTTTGCCCGTTGAAGCTGTCGCGAAATTGAATCGGCGCTTGCAACTGAATTTTCTTTTGCGTTTTTTCTTTCCGCCTTTTTATCAGAAGAACTGAAAATGTTTTTTACCCAGCTAAAGAATCCCTTGCCGTCAGTTGTTATACTATCATTGGCAACAGCCGAATCAGATTTAACAGATTCGTTTCGATTCTGTGAATAAGAAGGAGCATGTATTGCAGAAACAGCATCAGTATGCTGCTCCCTGGTTAAAGTGTCCTCACTTTTCTTTTGAAGAAATTGATTCAGTAATATTTCCCGCCTAACAACTAAATGTTCAAGCGAGTCGGTTAAACGAAGCTGCGTTTCATTTCCAACAGAAAGATTTTTAAGATGCAAAATATTTGAGTGCACTGAATCTTCAACTTGCCTGTACAATACTGTATATTGATGATCATGGGAGAGAGCGAAAGCTCTTACGCTGCTTTCTTCATTGGAAAGATGGACGAGCAGGTTGCGAAGGTGCTTAAGTTTTTGATCGGGTTCCGAAATCGTTTTTATAGATGAAACCAACCGATTCAAACTTATAAAATTAACAGCAGCGGCAATTCCCACTGCAACTATAATTACACTAAAGCCAATTAAAACTTTTAGTCTGACTCTACTAACAAATAGTGGATGCTCTTTCATAAGTTCCAATATAAATGATAAAGTTAGAAAATGTAATGCAAAGAAAATTGCCGCAGGTTACTTAATTGAAGTTTATTGGAAATGAAAAGCAGCATAATATTAATGCCGATGGTTTTAGAGAATTATTTTGATTAGAAAAAAATGTAAACCGCACCACTTTAGGAACACCCCTAATCCTAAGCGATGCGGTTACATTAGCCGGTAGTTATTTCAGATCGAAACCTGATTTACCTACCAGGTAGCCATCTTGATAAATTTCAGTAGTATAATGTCCGGTCTGATATGGAATTGTTTGTGTCCAATGAACACATGCATGCTCCACTTCATCTTTACTATAGTCAACTGAAGTGGAAGTTGTGTATTGCATCTGCTGATTGCTTTCAACACCTGTGAATACACCTGAACCTTGTGATTCTACTGCGAGAACTGAACCTTGGGGATCAAGTATTCGAACTAAAAATATTTTACTGCCTGCATCAGCAACTTTATTTTCGGGAAGATCAAAACATACACTAAGTCCCTGCGCTTTACCTGCACGGCTGGTAGTGGTAGATTTACCGCTTGACTTCGCACGAACTGCACTTGTAGTTATCTCTTCAGGAATAAGCAAAGAAGCAACTGTAACTTTTTGATTCAGCGTAGAGTTGGTAACCTGAAGTCCTGAGATCACTTCGACTTTCTGGGTAATATCTCTGCCTAAAGAATCTTTCTGATTTACCAATACAACATTTTCTTGCTGCAATGTTTCTACTTTAATGTTAAGATCAGTAACGGCTGCATTAAGATCATTGAGGTGCGCTTTATATTCCTGATCACTGATTTGATTACGTTTCTTTTCTTTATTCAGGTTAGCTCTCAAATTGGTAATATACTTTTCTTTTACTCCAAGTACACTGTCAAGTTCGGCATTTTTGCCTTTGTAAGATTCAATATCGGCTAATGCGCTTGCATATTTTGCATCAAGATCGGCATAGCGGGTTTCTGAAGCGTTTAATTCAGTTGTCAAGGAATTTGCTTCCTTGGCTTTGGTGTTATTATCGGCGAATAAAAAAATACCTGCTCCCAGCAACACTATAGTGGTAATGAGGAAAAAAACACCCAGACTGCCAAGTTTATTTGACTTGGTAGTGGTGTAGTTTGAATTTGAATAACCTGTTTCGTCTTTCATAATAATTTTTGTTTTGTGATTTAAAGTTTTTCTTTCGTGCCACTTCTTTTAAATTCTGTGCCATGAGTTTTGGCGGCATTGTATGTTGCCTGTAAACCCTTATTGGATATAGGTTATGTAAGAAGCAAGTCATAATTTATTGGAGGCAAGACAAACGGGTTTATTTCCTGAATGTGGAGGAGAGTTCCGGAAAGTGGAAGAATATAATGCGGAGGATTATTAAAAACTTTGAAAGAATGCGCAATTAATGGCGGTTTTCGGAAGTTGTCTTCCATGAATTCCCTGTCATTCAGAAGGAAACTTCTTTACACCCTGACAATTGCACATCTTGAGTTGAAACCCATAAATGATTTAAAAAACATGTCTGCGAAATTTCGGATTCAAACCCTTTATAAATTGCATTTTCTTTTAATGACTTAAAGTTTTTATTTCATCCTCACACCGTATCGCCATTTTCATGTTAGGATAACATACATAGTAAACCAGTTCATAGCAATAATATCTTCCTGCAAAATTGAGTTTGTTTCCACGGCTTTCATATTGCTCAAACATTCTTCTTTCCAAATCATTAGTAAAGCCCGGGATAAAATGTAGTTCGTCCCAAATTTGCAGAAACGCAATAGGGACTAATGCTTCCAATAATCATGTAATCAAAAATAAGATTTCGCTTAATCAAGGATAGCAGAATGATTAAATTTTTCACTTGCAAAAAGTGGCTGGTAAGGGGTGTAAAGAAGTTTCCTTCTGAATGACTGAACATTTTACTTTTTTTGACTCGTTCAACTGTGCGGGCGGTCTTGTGAATGGGAGAACAAATGAACAATGGAATAATCGAATGAATAATTTCCTCTACCACCCAATCACCATCTTCTCATTCAAATTCTTAATTACCACCACAGGAAGTTTTGTTGTTGAAACAATTCCTTTGGATCCTATTGGATCAAATTTGCTGATCGCAGTAATAAAACTTACTTCTTCATTGTTCAATGAAGTCGAAGTTCCATTCACTTGAATTTCATTCTTCATTCCATTAAAACCATGAAACACAAGTTTGAGGTTTTTAAAATGGGTTGCATAATTTCCTTCAACCAGATCCAGCAAAATTTCTTTGGTAGTTGAATTGAAGATCATTTTACGTTTATAAAAATTTCCCTTCTCATAATCAAAACCATCACCTGCATCTTCGTAGTACACAAAAGTGTTTGACTGCGATCCGTAATAAACATGAAGCATGAGTGTATCGGTTGGTTTTTCTACAGTTG
>JBKJNS010000184.1:0-4279 GCA_046593455.1 Chitinophagales bacterium
CCTTTCTTGTTTAAGTTGCCTTGAACGAATTTGTCAAAGCTGCCTTTGAGAACTCTCTCTTTGCTAAATGTTTCCCAAATGAAATCAAACTCTTTCAGGTAGTCCTCATAAGTCAAATATTTTATTCGTGCTACTGATGCTTTGTCTGTTAGCAGTGGTTTCTTGGTGCAATCATAAATTGCAAGCTCCTCAAAGTCGGTGATAATGCTGATAGGAAGTTTCGCACTCCAACCATATCTGCGAACTTGATATGCAGGTTGTATTTCTCCCTTCACATCCACATTGGGTTTCTTTGCTTCAACAAAAAAAAGTCGCTTGCCTCCAACCAAACGAAAAGAATAGTCAGGAGCTTTGGTTGCCTTTCCCACTTTTACTCTGTCCTCATGAATTACTTCACGATAGCTTTCAGCATAACCGTTTTCATTATCAATGTCCCAACCCAATGATTTAAAAAACGGGTCAATGAAATCCCTTCTTGTCAGCGTTTCGTTGTAGTCGGCACTCTTGTAAGAGTCAAACTGCTCACCAAACCTTTCAACAAGTTCTGATATTTTTTTGTATGCAGATTCTTTAGTTGTCATTCTTATAAAACAATGTTCAAATATAATTATCCTCGCTGGCAAAAGTCAAGATCTGCATCATGCTGCACTTATACTTGCACTAACATACCTTAAAGGAGAAACTATAATCCTTGGAAAGAGAGATATTTTAATTCAACTTAAACGGAGCGATCAGTTGAAACTCGGGGATGGTTACCGAAAATTGTTTTCCATCGCTCATGCGCTGCATCAGGTAAGTGCCGTGCATTCTTCCCATCTCTGTTTTTAAATGCGAACCCGAAACATATTGGTGAGATTTGCCTGCTTCAATCAAAGGTTGCAATCCAACTACACCTTCGCCTTCAACTTCGCGGGTAACGCCATACGAATCGAAGATGAACCAATGGCGCCGCAAAAGTTTAATGGTTTCTTTGGTTTGGTTTTCAATCGAGATGCGGTAAGCAAACATAAATTCATTGTTGAGCGGTTGCGAATATTCTTCCTGGTAAAAAGTTTCTACCGAAATTTTTATTCCCTTGGTGATTTTGATAATCATGCTCATGCTTGCAAACGTAAATTTATTTTTCGAAAATACTAATTGTCTAGTGCTGAAATTTTTAAGTACTGCAATTTAGTTCTCAGGCATTCTTGGATCTTTCCAAATCAGTACTTCATTTGTTCGCTCAGTAAAAAAATCGGGCACCTTGCCATCGCCTTTGCCGGTGATGCCGCCATCGGGCGAGCCCAGCAGGTTGCAGTTTGAATCATATAATTTACTAAACTGATCACAGCATGGAGGATGCACAAAAAAAACTTTCATTCCCTTATAATCATACTGATAAATTGAAGGGGGCGGACTTGCAGGTTGTTTGTTTTGGTATTCGGTTACCATATTCTGTATGCATTGCGGAAGTGGATTGCCTTCACTGTCGGTACATCCTTTTCCTTTCAACAACATAACTGATAAAATAATGAGTGAGAAAATTTTCATGAAGATTTATTTGCAGCTAAAATATGAATTGCTAAATGAAGCCGGAATATTTTTCACAAATCTGCAATGGAAAAAAAATAACGGTTATTGCTTTACAAATTTACCAATGAATTTTTCTCGGGAACCATTGACTTGCGCCAGATAAAACCCCGGTGGCAGTGATGAAATATTTATAACTACATTTTTTTGAGATGAAATTTTTTGTTCTAATAGTTTTCTTCCATCCAATGACAGCACCTCAATTTTTTCACCATTCATTTCCTTTCCAAAACCTGCGGCTTCAATAAAGTCGTGTGCAGGTGATGGGAAAATATTAAGCGTTGAATTTTTTACTTCGGCAATTCCAACAATATCAGTTGTCTTTAAAACCCAATAATCTGCATAGTATGAATTTCCCCAATGGTTGTTTACATCGCCATCATCTGAATAACTATAGCCGACGGCTGCTATTCCATTGTCGAGGGTATTGGTGAGATCATAAAAGATATCAGATTTTTTTCCACCATAAGTTGTATCCCAGATGATTTCACCATCAACATCAACTCTCATGAGCCATGCATCCCATCCACCCTGATTGATGGAGACCGTACCATCATTCGATTGCGAGTAACCCGAAATAACAATGCCTCCTGCAGCATCCTGAACGAGTGAAGAAAAATCATCGTCATTTGTTCCGCCAAAAGTTTTTGACCAGAGTAAATTTCCATTGGCATCTAATTTTACTAACCAACCGTTTTCAAGACTATCAGTAAAAGGCGTACTCACATCACCATCATAAGACGTTGCGTAACCTGCCATCATATAAGTGCCATCACTCAGTTGAATCACTTTGGTAAATGCATCTTGTAAGGTTCCGCCGAAGCAGCGAGTCCACAGTGTATCGCCATTTGAATTTGTTTTAACAATGAAACCATCATAATCATAAGCACCTGCTACAGGGTCAAAATGATTTCCGTGAACATCACCATCATTTGATTGAGTAAAACCAATAATAATAAATCCGCCATCCGATGTTTGTTTAACAGAACTTGCTTTATCGTAACCGGTGCCGCCATAGCATTTTTGCCATTGAATGTTTCCCGAAGCATCTGTTTTTACTACCCAATAATCACTTGATCCGTGATTGCCTGTAACATCACCATTGGTGGAAGAAGTGCCGCCGCACATAATATAACCCTGATCTGAAGTAATGCTGAGCGCTCCAAAATCTTCGTAGCCACTACCGCCATAACATTTAACCCAATCTTTTTTCAAGGAGTCGGCACTTAGTTTAAAAATTCCGAAATCAAAATCTCCATGTGTACCGCCGCCGGTAAAAGCAAGATCGGGTGAATTGGAACCGCCTCCAACAATGTAACCGCCATCAGGTGTTTGGTAAATATTTTTTGCTACATCGGCTCCCGTTCCGTCTAATAATTTTTTATACTGAATGGCACCATCAGAAAATAATTTGAGCACCCAGTAATCACAATATCCGCCATGCAGTACTTCGAGAAGATCACCATCAATTGAGCCATCGCAACCGGCAACTAAATAGCCACCATCAATGTCAGCAGAAATGCCATAGCCAACATCCTGTAACGTTCCGCCATAGGCGCGATTCCATTCTATTGCAGGTTGTGGTTGTGCAAATGCTTCAATTGAAATGAAAAGAAAAATAAGAGGCGTAAATATTTTCATACAAGCAAAAGTATTCCAAAATCAATTGCCCGAAAATGCATTCCAACCCTGTGCAGTAAGCGGGTGAATGTTATTTCCTTTAGTAATTAAGATGGCGCCTTTTTCACTGGCTGTTATATGACCGATCACAGAGATGTCGGGGTTATTCCTGATTTTTTCAAAATCAGTTTGCGCAATGGTAAAAAGCAACTCATAATCTTCGCCACCATTTAGTGCGCAGGTGGTTGGATCAAGATTAAATTTTAACGCCTGATTGTATGTTTCTTCGGCTATAGGAATTTTTTCTTCAAACAACTGACATCCAACTTTCGATGCTTCGCACAAGTGTAGAATCTCAGAAGATAATCCATCGCTGATGTCGATCATTGAAGTTGGCTTCACCTTTAATTCTCTCAGTAATTCTACAATGTCTTTTCTTGCTTCGGGTTTTAACTGTCGCCCAACTATATATGCCTGATTTTCCAAGTCGGGTTGAATGCCCGGTGTGTCGAGATAAACTCTTTTTTCTCTTTCCAGAATTTGCAGACCGAGATAGCTTCCACCAAGATCACCACTCACACACAACAAATCATTTTCTTTTGCTGTGCTTCTTTTCACAATATCATTTTCATTGGCTTCACCAATTGCAGTAACGCTAATGATTAATCCTTTGTTTGAAGAAGTAGTATCGCCGCCTACCAAATCAACATTGTATTTTTTACAAGCGAATAAAATTCCTTCATACAATTCATCTAACGCTTCAACTGAAAATCGATTAGAAATTGCAATTGAAACTGTAATTTGTTTTGGTGTTGCATTCATCGCATATACATCAGAGAGATTTACAATCACTGCTTTGTAACCGAGATGTTTTAATGGAACATACATGAGGTCGAAGTGAATTCCTTCGATCAGCAAATCAGTGGTAATCACAGTTTGCATTCCGCCTTCATATTCTACCACCGCAGCATCATCACCCACTCCCAATTTACTCGATGTGTTTTCTAACTTAATATTTTTAGTGAGATGTTTAATCAACCCGAATTCACCCAATGAATTAACATCTGTTCTCTTTTCATTTTCCATACTG
>JBKJNS010000306.1:0-4555 GCA_046593455.1 Chitinophagales bacterium
TCATGGTTCAGGATGCTTTGGATCGCGAAGAAAGTTGTGGAGGACATTTCCGTGTTGAATTTCAAACACCTGAAGGTGAGGCATTGCGGCAGGATGATAAATTTATGTTTGTATCGGCTTATGAATTCAAAGGCGAAAATCAGAGTGCAGCATTGCATAAAGAAGAATTAAAGTATGAAGTAGTTCATGTATCGCAGCGATCATATAAGTAAGGGTTGAATTGCTAAATGGCTTTATGGTTAAACTGTTGCCTGCGGGTTAAATGAAGTTGGTGTACTGAAATTGATTTTGATAAAGATTTGACTTTTATGAGTGAAGAAAAAAAGTATTTGAAATTAAATGATATTGAAGCATACAGAGTTTCTTTTCACCTAAGCAATTTTGTTTGGGATAAAGTAATGCAGTGGGAATGGCTCCAGAAAAAAACTTTTGGTGCGCAGTTCGTAAATTCAGTTGATTCTATTTCTGCAAATATTGCAGAAGGTTATGGCAGATATACAAAGAAAGATAAAATCAGATTTTATAGAATAGCTTCGGGTTCAGTCTCCGAATCACTGGATTGGAATCAAAAAGCGAAAGTGAGAAAAGTGATAACAACTGAGGATTATAAATTCATATTTAATGAATTACAAAAATTGCCAAAGGCAATTAATGCGTTAATAAAATACACTAATGAAAAATTGAAAATTTGAAACAAGTAATCGAAGTACCAACCAACAATTTAACAATATAACAATTTAGCCATTTATCCCATGCAACTAAAGCTTAAAGTTTGGCGCCAAAAAAGCAGCAGCGACAAAGGAAACTTTGAAATGTATGATCTCAGCAATGTTGATCATCATGCATCTTTCCTCGAAATGTTTGATGTGTTGAATGAGAAATTAATTTTGGAAGGGAAAGATCCTGTTGCATTTGATCACGATTGCCGTGAAGGAATTTGCGGCTCCTGTTCCATGGTAATTAATGGAAGACCACATGGTCCTTTGCATAATACCACCACTTGTCAATTGCACATGCGCCATTTTAATAATGGAGATACCATAGTAGTTGAACCATGGAGAGCACAAGCTTTTCCAGTAATAAAAGATTTGGTAACCGATCGCTCATCATTTGATCGCATCATTGCATCAGGCGGTTTTATTTCCGTTAACACCGGGCAAGCTGTTGAAGCCAATGCCATTCCTGTTCCTAAAGAAGATGCTGATCTTGCAATGAGCGCTGCTGAATGTATTGGCTGCGGGGCTTGTGTTGCTGCTTGTAAAAACTCTTCGGCCATGTTGTTTGTAGCAGCCAAAGTTTCTCACCTCACTTTACTTCCACAGGGAAAAGTTGAAGCTGACCGAAGAGTGTTGAAGATGGTTGCGCAAATGGATGCCGAAGGTTTTGGAAGCTGTACTAACACAAATGCTTGCGAAGCAGAATGTCCCAAAGGAATTTCTGTAAGCAATATTGCAAGAATGAACAGGCAATATTTGAAAGCAAGTTTATCTTCTTCTAAACAGACTTAGTCATAAAAGCTTCTTACCTAAGGCGTGCATTTCTTAGCCACCTATCATAGTTTTATTTTTTCTTTCCCATTCTGGAAATAAAAAAAATTATAATTGCTATAACAAATACCACGAGAAATATTCCAACACCCATTCCTGCTTTAAAGATTCCTCCAACAACTTCACAGCTTGAAAGTGTTGTGAATAAAGCCATTATCAATAAGATTATTGAAGGTTGCTGTTTCATATTTTAAAAATGTGTTGAAAGCTTTTCGTTAACGCTGTTTTTTATTTCTCCTGCTTTCTCTTTTATTTCAACAGCTTTCGCTTTTACATCTTCTGCTTTTTCTTTTCCTTTATTAAGCAAATCTCCCGCTTCGCTTTTTGCATATTCTAACTCGTTGGTAGCGGATACAAGAAAATCTTCAAATTTAATTTTTAGACTTCCAAGATAATCCTCTCCCTTTTTAGAAATTTTTTTGCGAGTGTTTATACCTTTGTCCGGAGCAAACAAGATTCCTATAGTTGCACCTGCGGCAGCACCTGCCAATACGCTTAATAAAACTTTTCCTGATTTCATGATTTTTTGTTTTTTTAATTGTTAGAGAAATTATTAATTAATGTTGTTTAATGTCCTGAACAGCGTTTGTAATTATTAGAATAACTCTTACAAGAATTAAAATAATTGCAACTACAAGAAGTGCGTGAATGAATGCACCTGCGCTGTATGCGAAGAATCCAATTGCCCAAATGATTATAAAAATCATTGCGATAGCATAAAGAAGACTTCCCATTTTGCTTGCCTTTTTATTTATTTGAAATTGTTAAACTATTACTTAATGTTTAATGGATCTAAATGCTTTAATACTTGCCAGAGCACGTTCAATGCCTTGTAATTGCTCCGAAATTAACTGTCTGTGAGCTGTTGTAAGTGCAGTATCTTCAAGCGCAACTTTGTATTCCTTAACAGCTACTTCCTCACCGGTAATGCAAGCATTAATAATTGCAACCGGATCACCCGAAGTAAATACTGATTTAATATCCATCCATACACGATGTAATGCACCCTCGGGTCCTCCTTTGGCTTTAGCATCTCCGTTAAGTTCTTGAACGTGTTCTTGCAACTCCGTTGCATAATGCAATCTATCGAGAGAAAACTTTTGAAATAAAGTCTTCATGGCAGAATCCTTTACATCTTTCGCCGCATTTTCATAACCTTCTTTACCATCCTCAGCTATCGCAATTAGATGGTTTAATTTATCAATGATATGCTGATTATTATTTTCCATTTTGTTATTTTTAGTTTGATTATTTTTTGATGAATGAAAATTAAAATGAGAAAATCTTACGGGACTTTCGCATTCTAATTTGCATAATTGCTGTTTAACGATTTTGATTGTTGCCTGAATTTCTGTCTTGGTTTGAATCTCTGTTCTGATTGTCACCTTGATTTCTGTCCCGGTTTGAATCTCTGTTCGAATTGTCTCCTTGTTTTCTTTCCTGGTTTGATTCCTTGTTTTGGTAATCGCCTTGATTTCTTTCCTGGTTAGAATCTTTGTCTTGATTGCTGCCTTGATTTCTTTCTGTACTGTCATCAGCATAAGGAGTTTTTATTTTTCTCTCCTTATCACCTTGAGGTATTTCGTTTGGTTCTTCAGTAGAAACATCTCTTTCATCTTCATTGTTATTCATTTTGTTTGAAGAAGAATTTTTTTCATTTCTACGATCACCAATGTTTTGTTGGTTATCTGCATTACGATTTTGACTTGAAGAATTTTTTTGTTCCTCGTTGTCGTTTTGATTGTTTTTCATTTTTTTAAAATTTAAATTGTTTATAATAATTGAACATCACCCTTCATCCCTCTCAACGGAGAGAGGGGGAATGATTTTTTTGATTTTTAATAATGAATCTCCTCTACTTTTTTTGAATTCCAATCTTTTTGAAAATATTCTGCATCTTCATCATTGCGCGGGTGAACACCCATTACAATTTTGCCATCTTTTACACCTGATTCATATAGTCGTGCACGTTCTTCGGGGATACCTGAACCAACTAATGCACCGATTAATCCTCCTGTAACACCGCCTGCACCAGCACCTGCTAATCCGGCAGCTAATGGTCCGGCTATAATTAAACCTAAGCCTGGTATAACTAAGCTAGTTCCAATTGCAGCAATAATTCCTACTGCAGCACCTACAACTCCCCCTATGGCTGAACCTGCTCCTGCACCTTCCATCGCTTTAGTTCCAATTTCTGTTTCGCCTTTTGAGAAATGTTTTTTTCTTGTTTCATCCGACATTACTAAATTAATATCGTCTTTTGTGTAACCTCTTTCATGAAGCGTTTGATAAGCATTTTCTGTGCTTTCACGGTCTGTGAACATCCCTGTCAGCATTCTGCCGCGGTCTGTTGTCATGTTGTCTTCCATTTTAGTTTCTTCTTTCATTTTTTTTGTTTTTAATAGTTAAATTAATTACTAATTGAACTTCACCTTACCCCTTTCACAGGAAAGGGGAGTGAATATTTTGAATTTAATTTCTTTTTGTTGCAACTGATGTTGCTGTGTCTTGTTCTTCTGCATTCGCTGCGTCTACATTTATTGAATCAGAGATTTCAGAAAGTTTTTCATCTGCATCTTTTTCTTCGTTCAATGTTTCTTCCAATAAAGAAGCTGCATCATCTTCTCCCAAAGTCCTTGCGAAAGATGCAAGTGTTCCATAAGTAGCAATTTCGTAGTGTTCTACTTTTTGCCCTGCTGAAATAATGCCTGCATCACGCACCACACCTTGTTCTGTATCTTCCATTATTTCACCTGCTTCTTTGGTAAGTCCTGCCATTGCTTCACATTTTTTAGCTACTGCTTTTTCGCCAATGGCAGAAAAAACTTCTTCTAATCGTGTTACGTGCGTTTTGGTTTCTTCCAAATGTGCTGAAAGAGCCTCTACCAATTCATCAGAGGTTGCATTCTTAATCATCTTCGGAATTGCTTTTATTAATGCCTTTTCTGCCCAGTAGATGTCTTTTAATTCATCTACAAATAAGTCACGAAGCCCTTGTGCGGCATCTG
>JBKJNS010000354.1:0-3199 GCA_046593455.1 Chitinophagales bacterium
ATGAAAAGGGCCTGTGGAAAAGTTGTAAAAAGTGATGATTGTATTGGTAATATGTGAATTATGTAATTTATTAGGGAAATTATGTAACAACCTTTATGGGCAAGAATTCATCTTTGAAAAAATTAAATTTAAACTTAAAACTAAATCATTATGGGTTTGTTCAGAACAGGATTAGCGGGCTTCGGCGCTTACAAATTTGGAGGCGGTTGCCTTGGAACCATTGTAGTATTTGTACTATTGTATTGGTTGTTGGGATATGCAGGCTGTGCTTAAAATTTTTTTGTTTTAATATTCAAAAAAATTGAGCCAAATACCTAATTCATATTTCATTGCCTCATCGGCATGTGGAGATTTTCGATTTTTTTTTCAAAAAATCAATCATCATCCTTCGTCCAAACTGCCTCTTCAATTCTTGGTAACGGGGTGCGCATGTGTTCAACAGGATTTGTTTTGATCTGCTTTGAGAGGCAAACACAATTGTCAACTAATTCAGTTACCGAACGCTCTATGTATTTTGATTTCTTGAACTGTGCAATGTTATGATCCATGTCTTCAGCGGTCCATCCTCTGCTCCATCCTACAAATGAAAATGGCGGAAACATAAATCCAAGATCGGTGTAGAACACCATCAACTGTGCTGCTACGTGTTGAATATTATCTTGCCCGCCAGTGATAATGAAAGAAGCGACTTTGTTTTTAATCAGCACACGATCTTTGAGTGTAATTTGATTCTGCACACAATTCAACCGCTCAGCCATTTTGAAAGAAAGTGACGATGCATTTCCCCAGCGAATTGGCGTTGCAATAAGCAGCACATCAGCCCACAATACCATGGCCCTGTACACATCATTCATACCGTCATTGGGATCCATTTCAGAAATAGAGCAAGGCCAGGTGCAGGCGTTTGCATGTTGCGAATAATATCCTTCGCATGCACGAAAGTTGAGATCACGCAGTTTGATAAGCTTAGTTGATGCGCCGTATTTTTCTTCGGCATATTTCAATCCGTTTTGCAATGCAAATTCCGAAGTAGAAAATCTAGGAAGATCATTATTCATATTAGTGGTGGAAATACCAAGAATATTAAGCGAGCCCGGTGTGGTTTGGTACTGAAGTTTTTCTAAATCAAGCAGTGGTTTTTCAGCATGCTCTGCGCTCTTTGCTTTTACAATTGGTTTTTCGCTGATGAGAATTTTTCCGTCATCCACTTTCACTTCATACAAAGCTTGCTGATCGCCAAAACCCGGCGGTGCACTTCCTGTTTTAATGTTGTATTCCCATCCATGCCACGGACAGGTAACATAAAGACCTTCATATTTTTTTTCCACTTTGCCCATACCAAGCGGACCGGCTTTGTGCAAACATGCATTTGCCATGGCAGAAATTTCACCATCGAAATTGAAAAGTGCAATTCTTGTTACGCCGATGGAAACAATCTTTTGCGAGTTTGGTGGAAGTTCACTGAGTGGTAATACTTCGATGTAGTTCATGGATGAAAAATTAGTTATCGTGATTATAAATTCTCCCGCAGATTACGCAGATTTTCGCAGAGAGCAAAAAAATATATGCTTGTAAGTGAGATCAGTTGTAATAAATTTTATGTTTCATCAATAATCAAAATGAATTCCGGTAGCGAGATCAATTTCCAACACCAACCAATCATCAAATCGTTTTAGTTTTCCTGTTACCGTTACTGGCTGACCAATTGCAAAAAGAATTTGTTGATTGATGGCTTCATCATTTCTTCCTCTCAAAACAAAAAAAGTTTCTTCATCATTTAAGTTTTTAATCATCAACAGGGGAGGAATTCCACCACTGATACAACGGATAGCGCAATCACTGTGTGGCTTACCCTGTCCGGGTTTCATTACACCGAGATAACATTTTGGATCAATGATTTCTCCGTGCAGCGTAACTGAATCCATTTCTTCAACTACAGGAATCGGAATTTGTTTTTGTTGATCTGTGGTAATTCGTTGTATGGCAGTGAAAGCATTTTCTCCATCAGCAGTTTCAATAATGGTGACGCCGTGATTGTAAATGAGTTTGCCTTTTAGCTTCACCCACCAATTTTTCCAATTAATATTTTTCGTCCTTGCCAAATCAGCAAGCAAACTATCGGCACCAAACTTTCCTTTGTTCACCAATGGAAATGTTTTCACCAATGGATTGCCGTAAATATCTTTTCCATAAAAAGTTTTTATAGCAGGAAAAGGTTGCGAAATAATTACACCTTCGAATGTGGTGAGTTGATTGCGATCATAAACTCCCGATGAAAATTCTTTTTGATTGGTAACAAAAAAGTAGGCAACACCTATTATTAGAACTGCAATTGCAGCAATCAAAATTTTCAGAAATGATCTGTATTCAGCAGGAGCATTTGGCATCCAACCGATATAGAAGGCATCTGTTTTATTTTCTTTGAAGAGATTCAAGTTTAGAGTTTGTGGATTGAATTTTTTAATTCACTATTCACTATTCACTATTCACATTTCACTAACTCTAACCGGCTCAACATATACACCTTCATTATTTGCAACCGGATTAATTAAAATTTTTGTGCCAATCAATTTCAAATTGTAAGTTGAAACTTTTTCTTTAAACGGCGGCGGTGAACAACCATCATCGGGTTTATATTGGTAGCCATGCCACGGGCAGGTGATGCAGCCATCAATAATTTTTCCTTCTCCCAAAGGACCATTCTGATGTTTGCAAACATTTGACACTGCCGAAATTTTTCCATCATATTTAAAAATGGCAATGCGTTCGCCATTGGCAGAAATAATTTTTGCGCGCTTCTCTATAATTTCATTCACATCACACGCTTCAATAAATCCATCTGCAGCAGATTTCAATTTCGCATGATCGGTCTTCCATTCTTTATGTGCCGAAAAAAAATGTAGCGCAATCAACCAACACATTCCCAGCAAGAGCATGAAAAATATTACCGGTGAATGCTCCAATTGGATTACACCAAGCATCACATGCATAATGATGAGTGTGTAGGCAACATACACCATCATGTGCATCGACTTCCATATCCGCGGTGATAAATTCACCAGCCAAAAATCGTGACTGGTTACCGCCATCAACATAAAAATGATGAGCGCAATAAATCCTAAAACCTGAAATGGGAAATTGATAAATGAATTGTAGTGTGTGTTTGAAAGGAAGATGGAAGCAAATGGATTTAAGTTTC
>JBKJNS010000055.1:0-4233 GCA_046593455.1 Chitinophagales bacterium
TGAAGATCAAGAAATTTTTCATCTTTTAAAACAAAGCGATTCAAAATATGACGATCTTGAAATGGATCGTGTTTGAATGACTTTGAAGCAAATGCCACATCAATGTCGCTCCATTGATGTGCCTTGTTTCTTGCAGTTGAACCAAATATAATCACCTTATCAAAAGACAAGTTGTGGTCGCCACACACTTTTACAAATTCCTTTACGGTTTTTATTGCAACTGCGCGAGTAAGTATTTTCTTTTTTGTTCGCATTCCTTTAGCAATTTATAATTATCAAATCTGCACATCATCACATTTGCTAATCAAAAAATTACATATTCCTCCTATACTGACCGCCCACTTCAAACAACGAATTTGTAATCTGCCCGAGTGAACAATACTTAGTTGCTTCCATTAAACTCTCAAACATGTTTTTGTTTTGCACGGCTGCGTTTTGTAAATCACTCAAAATTTTTTGTGTAACACCTGCATTGCGCTCATGTAATTCTTTCAGCATCGTTATCTGATATTCTTTTTCTTCTTCGGTAGAACGAATTACTTCTTTGGGAATAATGGTGGGCGATCCCTGCGAGCTTAAAAATGTATTTACACCAATGATGGGATATTCTCCTGTGTGTTTCAAAGTTTCATAGTACAAACTTTCTTCTTGAATTTTTCCTCGCTGATACATAGTTTCCATAGCACCCAAGACGCCGCCGCGTTCTGTGATGCGATCAAACTCCTGCATCACTGCCTCTTCAACCAAATCAGTTAACTCTTCAATAATAAAACTTCCCTGCAATGGATTTTCATTCTTCGCCAAACCTAACTCACGATTGATGATGAGTTGAATTGCCATCGCTCTTCTTACACTTCCTTCGGTAGGAGTGGTGATTGCTTCATCATACGCATTGGTGTGTAATGAATTGCAGTTGTCATAAATTGCATAGAGCGCTTGCAACGTGGTGCGGATATCGTTGAAGTCAATTTCCTGTGCATGCAAACTTCTGCCTGATGTTTGAATGTGATACTTCAACATCTGCGAGCGTTCATTGGCGCCGTATTTTAATTTCATTGCCTTCGCCCAAATTCTCCGAGCTACTCTTCCGATCACTGCGTATTCGGGATCAATTCCATTGGAGAAAAAGAAAGAAAGGTTAGGAGCGAAATCATCAATGTGCATTCCGCGACTCAAATAATATTCAATATACGTGAAACCATTAGCGAGCGTGAATGCTAATTGCGAAATCGGATTTGCACCTGCTTCTGCAATGTGATAACCCGAAATTGAAACGCTGTAGAAATTTCTCACTTTGTGTTTGATGAAATATTCCTGCATGTCGCCCATCAGTCGCAAAGAAAATTCAGTAGAAAAAATACAGGTGTTCTGCGCCTGATCTTCTTTCAAAATGTCTGCCTGCACGGTGCCGCGAACCTGATGCAATGCATTCTCTTTTATTTTTTTGTAAACGTCTTTTTCTAAAACCTGATCACCTGTTACACCCAATAACATTAAACCAAGCCCATCATTTCCTGTTGGCAATTCTCCCTGATATTTAGGCGTAGAGACGCGATGCTTGGCATCTTTATTTGAGGCACCATTCTTCGCAATTTTTTCAGAGACACCATGCATGGCGTCTCTACGGAAAATTTCTTCGATCTTTTTATTTACCTCATCAGTTAACCCATGTTCTTTGATGTACAATTCACATTGCTGATCAACTGCTGCATTGAAAAAGAAACAACTGATGATTGATGCCGGACCATTGATGGTCATGCTCACAGAAGTTTTTGCATCGCAGAGATTGAATCCGCTGTACAATTTTTTTGCATCATCCAAACAACAAATGCTCACACCGGCGTTACCAATTTTTCCATAGATGTCGGGGCGATAGTCAGGATCATTTACATAGAGCGTAACAGAATCAAATGCAGTACTCAATCTTTTGGCCGGCAAGCCAAGTGAGACGTAATGAAAACGTTTATTCGTGCGCTCGGGTCCGCCTTCGCCCGCAAACATGCGGGTAGGATCTTCACCTTCCCGCTTAAAAGGATAGATGCCGGCAGTGTATGGAAATTCGCCGGGGAAATTTTCATTCATTGTCCATTGCACAATATCTGCCCATGAGGAATATCGCGGCACAGCAACTTTGGGTATTTGAGAATGCGAAAGTGATTTTGTGTGTGTGCTGATTTTAATTTCTTTTCCTCTTACCTGAAAAATAAAAAATTCATTCTTGTACAATTGTTTTTTCTTTTCCCACTGTTGCAGCATTTCAAAAAGCAATGGATCAAATTGTTTTTTGAGTTCATTAAATTTTTGTGAAAGGAAATGAATTTGTGATTGAGAATTTTCTAATGCGTCACTTTCAAATTTATTTGATGCTAAATCTTTTTCAAGCAGTGACTTTCTTTCGTCTGGTGACAAAGGGTGCGGCTTTGGCTCCCCCCCTTGAAAAGGGGGGGCAGGGGGGGATGCTAATTTTCCAAACTCCGCCCGAACTATAGTGAGTACTCCATCACCATTTTCAAACACATCCTTATTTTCAAAGCGCAATACACGAATGCCATAAGTATTTAGGAATGTAGTTCTCTCCGCATTGTATTCTTCTTTTGCGAAATGAAAATGTTGATCGCCATCTAATTCAATTGCTAAACTTTCTTCGGGGCAATAGAAATCAAGAATGTAAGGACCTACAGAATGTTGTCTTCGAAATTTTCTGCCATCCAATTTTCTACCGCTAATCATCGTCCACAACTTTGCTTCGGCAGGTGTACCATGATTGCGCAATTCTTTTCTGAATGTTTTAAGTGAAGGGTGACTAAAAATTCCTTTGCTGTTTCTGCCGGTATATTTTAAACCCCCTCCGGCTCCCCCTTGAAAAGGGGGAGAGCCCGCCCTGCCTTCACTCAGAGGATTTTCACTCTGAAAATCTTCACTCCTGTATTCTTCATGCAACAAATCTTTTCCGCCAAATAATAAAATTGCATCGCGAAGAGATTGCAACTGCCCTGCTGATTTTGATTGTGCAATTACGCGATCTGAATACCTTTTGCTATTCTCAGTAATCTCACTCAGATATCTGATTCTTGCAGGAGGGATGATGTAAATTTTTTCGCTCATCTCTTTAGTTACTTCAAGATGAGGTGATAGTGATGCCCCTGTTTTTTCTGAAATTTTTTCCATCACTGCTTTATACAACTGATTCATACCGGGATCATTGAACTGCGAAGCAATGGTTCCAAAGACCGGCATATCATCAGTGTTCTTATCAAATAACTGATGATTGCGCTGGTATTGTTTGCGTACATCACGCAATGCATCGAGTGCACCGCGCTTATCGAACTTGTTGAGCGCAATCAAATCAGCGAAATCAAGCATGTCAATTTTTTCAAGTTGCGATGCTGCGCCATACTCCGGTGTCATCACATACAAACTTGCATCACTGTGATCAGTAATCTCTGTATCGCTTTGCCCGATGCCGGCAGTTTCTAAAATAATAAGATCGAAGTGCCCAGCTTGTAAAATGTTTACTGCATCACGCACATGTTTTGAGAGAGCGAGATTTGCTTGACGAGTTGCAAGTGAACGCATGTAAACTCGTTCGCTGCGAATGGAATTCATTCTAATGCGATCACCTAACAATGCGCCGCCGGTTTTTCTTTTTGAAGGATCAACAGAAACAATAGCGATGTATTTATTCTTGAAGTCGCTGAGAAAGCGGCGAACCAATTCATCTACTAGTGAAGATTTGCCTGCGCCACCTGTACCTGTAATTCCAAGTACAGGAGTGTTAGATTTTTTATTTGAATCAGGAAGAAGTTTCTTTAAAAATGTGGCACTGATCTTTTCATATTCTTCCGGAAAATTTTCGGCGCATGAAATTAAGCGCGCAATAGCGTGATAATTTTTTTTGTCAATCGCCTTTACTTCACCATTCAAATTATTTCCTAAAGGAAAATCACTTTGCTTTAAAAGATCATTGATCATTCCTTGCAATCCCAGACTCCTTCCATCATCGGGTGTATAAATTTTGGTGATGCCGTATTGGTGCAATGCTTCAATTTCATAAGGAAGAATTACACCGCCACCACCACCGAATATTTTTATGTGACTGCAATTTTTTTCTTTCAACAGGTCAAACATGTACCTGAAATATTCATTGTGACCGCCTTGATAACTTGTAATTGCAATAGCTTGTGCATCTTCCTGTATTGCACAATCAACCACATCCTGCACACTGCGATCGTG
>JBKJNS010000464.1:0-13203 GCA_046593455.1 Chitinophagales bacterium
GAGATGCACAGGCCGGGCTAACAGCATATGCAGAAATTATTAAGCATGAACCTTATAGCTGCGGTACAATCTATACGCTTGCACAATATTATTTTAAGATCAGAGATTACAATACATCAGTAAGATATTACAAAGATGCAATTGCAATAGCGCCGTATGTAAACTATTTCTGGGCTGGCCTTGCTGAATGTTATGAAAATATGAGCAGGAAAAGTGATGCTATCACCGCCTATCAAAGAGCAATAGAATATATGCCAACTGATTATGAATCAAGGACCAGTTTACGAAGATTGTTAGATAAGCCTGAAATTTTCAGCTACTTCGATCAGCCTGATGTTTACGATATAATTAAAAAAGCTTCCTCAGCCGATAAATATCCTGAAGATAATAGCCTTGTGCTTGAAAATGAAGTTCAGAAAATTGTTTATGCAGGCGGAGCTTCAGAAGAAAAACACATTTTTGTAATTAAAGTTTTTAATCAACAAGGTATAGATGATTGGAAAGAATATTGGATTAATTACAACAGTATGCAAACCTTTCTTATTGAAAAAGCTGAAGTTGTAAAAGCAAAAGGAAGTAAAGTAGAAGCTGAAGTTAATGATTCGCATATCGTATTTACAACTCTGGAGGCAGGCGATGCTATACATATAACCTACAGGTTAAAAAATTACTTAACAGGCAAATTAGCACCTCACTTTTGGGACGATTTCAATTTCTCGCATTGGTACCCAACTACTAACTCAAAATACAGTTTGCTGATTGATCCGCAAATCAAATTCAAATACGAATTTTCTAAAAATAAAATTGAACCAATAGTAAAGAAAGCAGATGAGTTTGATATGTATATCTGGAAAAATGGTGAAGAGGCAAGCGTTAGCAGTGAAGATAAAATGCCTGCTCTTGCAGATGTGGCCAATGTTCTGTACCTCTCTTCTTTTCCCGATTGGAAATATATTTCTAATTGGTATTATGATCTTGCATCAACAAAAGCAAAATCTGATTTTGAAGTAAAGGAAGTTGTAAATACTTTATTTGAAGGGAAAAATAATCTCACTCAACTTCAAAAAGCGAGAATCATTTATGATTATATCATTACCAATATTCATTACAGTTCAGTTTCATTTCTACAAAGCGGTTTAATTCCGCAGAAGGCTTCAAAGGTGATCAATACAAAGATTGGAGATTGCAAAGACGTATCTACTCTTTTTGTTGCCATGTGTAACGAGGCAGGTATTAAAGCTGATTGGGTTTTAATAAATACCAGAGATGGTGGTGCAAATCAAAATATACTCCCTTCCATTGAATTTAATCATTGCATTGCTCACATGATTGTTGATGGTAAGGATTATTTTATTGAACTAACATCTGATGCACTTCCTTTTAATTCTATTTATACCAGCCTTAGGAATGCTGAGGCACTACCGATTTATAATGAGTGGTATAAACCAGCTATTACATTGCTTCACCTGAATCCAACCACAAGAAATCAAAATTTGATTGTGCGCAATACTGATATCAGTTTAACCGGCGAAGATGTTTCTATAAAAAAATCTACAATTAAAACAGGAACAATGGCTGCAGGTATGCGCAGTACTTATCGGGATATTGGTGAACAGGAACAAAAGAAAACAATTCAAAAAGCGATTGCTTCAGATTATTCTAATGTGCAGTTAACCTTACTTACTTTTAAGAATCTTAAATCAACTGCTGATAGTATTGAATATCGAATAGAGTATAACGCTTCTGATGCCTTAACAAATGTTGGAGGTTTAAAATTGCTCAATTTGCCGTGGAGCGAGAAAACTTTAAGTGATGATTTTACTTTCAACGATTCGCGCAAGTATCCAATTGATCTATGGAAATATACGGGGGTAGATTTGGAATCTGAAACAATTACTCTACACATTCCTGCAGCACTTCATCTTTCTGAAGTACCTAAACCATTAGTTTATACTTGTGCGATTGCAGATTATAGTTTGACTTATAAAATTGAAGCAAATAAACTTACGATAACAAGAAAGTTTAATTATAAAAAGAACCTTGTTGAGCTCAATGAGATTCCATCGTTTAAAGATTTCTACAAGAAAATTGTTGCTGCAGATAATAAACCGATAGCATTTAAGTAATCAGCGATGGAAAACTGTTCTTTTAAAAAACAAAAGCCATAATATTTTATGGCTTTTGTTTTAATATTCTAAAGAGGATTAATGTTGCAGATTAATTATTTACCGCTGCTATCAGGGGTAGCAATTGGCGCAGCATTGTTATTAAGCGCGCCGCTTGGAGCATTCAAATCAACATTCTCCAGTTCCGATTTTGGACCTGTGGTGGTGGAAGATGGATTTCCAATAAAGAAAAAAGTTCCAAGGCTTAATCCAGCTACAGTAATAATTAATATCCACGTTGACTTCTCCAGAAAGTCAGTTGTTCTTTGAACTCCTAAAAATTGATTTGAAATTCCGCCAAAGGCCTGGCCAAGTCCTCCTCCTTTTGGATTTTGAATTAATACTACAAGGATCAGTAAAATGCAGGCAACAATGATGAGAAAGGTGATGAGTGTATACATTATTTTTTGTTTTTCAATTCTTTAATTCGGGCTGCAAATAAAGAAACTTTCGAGGGATATTTCAAACTTAGCTTTACATACATGCGAATTGCCTTATCATAAAGCAATTGTTCTTCATAGACGTTTGCAAGTGTTTCGCTTATAATTTCATCATTTAAAAGAGAACTTCTTTTGGCCAATTCCTCGGCCGAAATTTCCTTTGGAGCAGTTACGGCTTTAATTGTTGAAACGATTTTATCAATTGCCTGCAACTCAGTTTCCATGTTCTGGCTAAAGAGTCGTTCTTCCTCTTTTGGTTTAATCGTCTCTTCTTTAACTGGCTTTGTAATTAAAACTTCGGCACTTACTGGTTGCTCCTTGTTCATTCTATCCATGCCAAAAAACTTAAGCCAACCAGTAAATGAATAAGACTTATCGGGAAGAAATTCGCCCGGAGAATTTACTGTTTCATTAATTACAAATTCCTTTTCCTTTGTTTGAGTTGCATCCTGATGTCGAATTTCTATTCTGCTTACTTCTTCATCAATTAAATGTTCCGAAATTATTTCGGCAAATGAAAGATCTTCATCATCAACCAGAGATTCATTTTCTTCATCAATCTGAGATGTGGCTTCCAACTCCGAAGTTTTCCTAACCTCATGCTCATTGGATTCAATTTCCAGATCATGAAAAATAAATTCTTCTTCAATCACATTTTGTGACTCAATTTCAGGGTCACGAACAATCACAAATTCATCTTCTTCATTTTCAGTTTCAACAAAATCATTAGAAATAAATTCTGCACTTGCAGCGGCAATTTCATTCAGTGCACCTACTTCGTCAATAGCAAATTCTTCTTCAGAAATAATTTCAGGTTTAGAAATTTCAGTTCCTATAAAAGCATTTTTACGTTCGTGAATTTCTTCAAGCAACTTCTTTAACTCCTGATCTTCCACCTGATGAATTTCCTCTTTAACAGTTTTAGGTTCTTCAAAATCTTTCACTTCTTCTTTTCGAATTGGCTCACCCTGATTTAATGTATCAAGCATAAAATCTTTGAGCTTTTCTCTGTTATTAGAACTTAATGCAGCTTTACTTAATTGTTTTAAAGCTGATTGGTGGTTTTCGATATCATACTTCTTTGCCAATAAAATTTGCCCAACAGAAAAATACGGGTATTGCATTACCAGTGCTTCCAATTCCTTCACATCAATTGTTGAAATCAATGAAGGCTGTTGAAGTAATTCAAGTATCTGCGCTTTATTCATTTCACCAATTTACAAAAGCTTTATTAAAAATATCTTCAGTCAGTTGATCATTGATTTCTTTAATCAACTGATCTTGAATTGAGGTAAGATCTGATGAACTGTTATAATCACTGTATCGCGAAAAAGAAGAACTGAAATTCTGTTTCTCATTGGTATGATTCACATATTCAATGCTAACCGTGATAGTAAGTCTGTTTAAAGCAGCCGTTTCATTTGCTTGCGCCGATACCGGTGCTACAGCGTAATTGGTGATCACACCACTGAATTCAATATCACCACCATTCTGAACCAATTGAAGATTTGTACTGGTCAAAAATTTATTCTTTAGTGCTTCGGTAAAAGTTTGGCTTAATGAAGGAACAACAACAGGCGCCTGATTTAGAATAAAGTGAACATTGAATGTTTTTACCGAGGGATCAATGGATGCGCCGGTGAAAGAGTAAATGCCACATGAATTTACAGTTAAAATAAAAAACAGAAATGCACTGACCCTGTAAAATGAACGAACCCATTTTAAATTAATACTACCCTCTGTAATTTTTTGTCTTTTAGAATCCACCTTCGGGAATATTGTAGTCTTTAATTTTTCGGTATAAAGTTCTCTCTGAAATTCCTAACTCTTTCGCTGCATTCCTTCTGCGCCCTCTGTGTTTCTTTAATGCTTTACCAATAAGCTCCTTTTCTTTTTCAACCAAAGAAAGCGATTCCTCAATTACAATCGGCTCCGATTTATTCTTATCAATCATAACTGCTTTTTCATTTTGCAGTTGTTGTGGAATTGAATTATCGGTGAATGAAGCAGGTATAAAATTTTGATTTGAATATTGTTCAGCAGGCATTAATCCATAAACGGCTTTTTTAAGTTCAGTGATATCATTGCGCATATCAAATAATACTTTGTAAAGAATTTCACGCTCCGAGAATTCACTCACATGCCCCCCATTTGCTGAAGCCAGCATCGGCAAATTAGAATGATTTGCACCCGGAATAAAACTCCTTAATTCATCTGCATCCACCAATTTATTTTTTGCAAGAACTGAAATTTGCTCAGCCATATTTTTTAATTCGCGCACATTCCCATGCCAGTTATAACTGGTAAGTAATTCTTTTGCTTCATCATCCAATTGAATTGGCGACGAATTATATTTCTCAGAAAAATCAATACAGAACCGGCGAAACAAAACAGAAATATCTTCTTTCCTTTCTCTTAATGGAGGAACTTTTATGGGAACAGTATTTAATCTGTAATACAAATCTTCTCTGAATCTGTTTACCTGAACGCGATCAATCAAATTAACATTTGAAGCTGCAATCACTCTCACATCTGTCTTCTGAACTTTTGAAGAACCCACTCTAATGTATTCTTTACTTTCTAAAACCCTAAGCAATCGTGCTTGCGTTCCTAATGGAAGTTCACTTATTTCATCAAGGAAAATAGTTCCGCCATTAACTGTTTCAAAATATCCTTTGCGTGCTTCATGCGCTCCGGTAAAAGATCCTTTTTCATGACCAAACAATTCGGAGTCAATAGTGCCTTCGGGAATAGCCCCGCAGTTTACTGCAATAAACGGATTGTGTTTTCTTAAACTTAATTGGTGAATGATGTGTGAAAAAACTTCCTTACCAACACCACTTTCACCGCTGATTAAAACCGAGAGATCGGTAGGTGCAACCTGCATGGCAATACTAATTGCATGGTTTAATGCAGTCGAATTGCCAATGATTCCAAATCTGTTTTTTATTGATTGTAATTCCACTCGAATGTTTGTTGTTAAAGTTTTCGTAGTCAATAACTAATTTATCACTTCGCCAATAAGCGTGGCTGATGTAATACTTACAATTCTCACTTTTACATAATCGCCTTTTTTATAATTCATTTTTGGAAAGATCACCATTTTGCTTTGAGGATTTCTGCCAGATAAAAACTCATCTGATCGTTTTGAAAATCCTTCTGCTAAAACTTCAAACTCTTTTCCAACTTCTTTGATATTCTCTTTCTGTTGAATTCTTCTTTGCAAGTCTACGATCTCACTCAGCCGCCTTGATTTTATTTCTTCTGGAACGTCATCAGCAAATTGTTTTGCTGCATAAGTTCCCGGCCGCTCTGAATATTTATAAACGTAGGCAAGGTTATATTTTACATACTCCATCATACCCAATGTTTGCAAATGATCTTCTTCTGTTTCACCGCAAAAGCCAATGATCATATCAGTTGAAATTCCACAGTCGGGGATTAATTCTTTGATGCGATTAATTCTTTCCATGTACCAGTCGCGGTCATAAGTCCTGTTCATACGTTCGAGAATTGAACTGCTGCCTGACTGAACTGGCAAATGTATGTGGTTGCAAATATTATGATGTTTGATAATTGTATAAAGAACTTCATCAGTTAAATCTTTTGGGTGCGAAGTGCTGAACCTTACGCGTAACATTGGATTCACTAACGCAACCATTTCAAGCAAATGCGCAAAATTTACTTGCTCATCGCCATTCTCATTCTTCCATAAATACGAATCAACATTTTGCCCGAGCAAGGTAACTTCACGATACCCCTGATTAAACAAGTGTTTAGCTTCCTCCACAATTGAATGAGCTTCGCGGCTGCGTTCTCGTCCCCGTGTGAACGGAACCACACAAAATGAACACATGTTATTGCAACCGCGAGTAATCGAGATAAACGCCGAAACACCATTGCTATTCAATCTTACCGGACTAATATCAGCATACGTTTCTTCTCTTGATAACAAAACATTTACACCCTTTTTGCCGTCATCGGCTGAAGCAATAAGTTTTGGAAGGTCGCGATAAGCATCGGGGCCAACTACCAGGTCAACTATTTTCTCTTCATCTAAAAATTTTGACTTTAATCGTTCTGCCATGCAGCCCAACACGCCAATTAATTTTCCGGGGTTTGCTTTTTTTAGTACACGAAAATCTGTTAATCGCTTGCGCACCTTTTGCTCGGCATTGTCTCTGATACTGCAAGTATTAAGCAAGATAAGGTCTGCACCTGTAAAATCATCAGTCGAAGAAAAGCCGGCATTGTTTAATACTGAAGCAATGATTTCGGTATCAGAAAAATTCATTGCACAACCATAAGTTTCTATGTAAAATTTTCTCGACTGTTTTTCTTGCGGCAGTGAAACTTCTTCCATTAAGAATGCCTCACCCTGCCGACTTTCGTCGTGAATCTTATCAATTACATCAAAGCCATTAAATATTTCTGCCATTATTATTTAAAGAGCGCCAAAGATAATATAATTCAATGCCGTATTTATTTGCCCGTAATGCCACAATTTGTTTATGCTTTTTAGCAGCATTTAAAAAAATGTACAATAATAAATGAGTTTAAAAATGGACAATAAGTATTGAGAAAATCACTAAAAGATACTGAGTATCGCAGTGGTAATAACATTATCTCAGGCATTTGATGCCAGCTGTGCTTCTGCACCGGTCAAGATACGGTTAGGCTGTGCAGGCAGGTCATTCAAGCTGAAATCAGAAACTTTATTAATGTAGTGTACAGTCTTACCATCGGGTTTCTGCTCATAGTTAATAATAAACTTTGCACCCCAAACAAGATCTTCGGCCTTGTAAGAAATACGATGGTGAACATTATTGCTAAAAGTTTCATCATAAGCTTTAAACGCTATGAGCACTTCCATATCTTCTTTAATAAAATCATCTTTCGTTTTATTGTAAAGCGGGCTTAGCTCATCAATTGGATGAACAACAACCCATGCTGTTGGAAACATGCTCACAAATTTTCTTTCCAGCTCCAAAGGATAAAACCTTCTGATTTCTGTTCCCTTCTCAATAGCAATTTTACTGAGGGTAACACTTACTTCAGCTTCTATCAATTGTGTTTTTCTGCCATTGGCAATCCTGAACATTAAAGCGCTCCCCTCTTTGTAGGGCGACATTAAAATATTTTTACTACTTACAACTTTCGCTTTGGGCTTTGAGAACCTGCCATACAGCAATCCTGTTGCAAGGGCAAAACCAAGCAAACCAACCATGGATTCAAATGCGGCAACAGAGCTTGCGAAAATTCCAATCGGGGCAACTCTGCCATATCCAACTGTTGTAAGTGATTGCGCACTAAAGAAAAATTCATCAAGAAATGTAAGCCATGGAGTTGACATATCAACATTGGTTAAGTAGATACCCCCAATGAAAAAATAAATGATTGCAAAAATTGTATTTACGAGCAGGTAAGTGAAAAAAACAAGCAGATTAAATTTCTTCCATGACATGGTGAGCAATGACTGAAAAATATCTGACGGTTCAACAAGTGGTAACCCCACATGCTCAATATTAAAAGAACCGTCGTCGCGAATCGATCGCTGATTGCGCGATTGCACTTTCGTGCTTAAACCAGTGTTGTCATCTTCTTTAAGTTTAACAGCAGATGATGGTGTTGAATTATTTTCCAAGAGATGAATTTTTATGAATTTCGATTGAACATAATTTCTAAAAAACTACTTCACTGTTTGAAGTAATGGTGCAACTTTTTTTATCATCCAACTCTGAGAAAAAGGAATTTCAAATTTAGAATCGAAATCTTTTTTTGTTGTGAGTGCCGTATTGAAAACAATTGTGTCTTCATTAATTGTTCCGTCCTTCACCAATTGTTCAAGGTCTGATAGCGGAGTAACAATTACACCATCACCATTTTTTCTTGCGAGGAGTAACCTGTCAAATAAAACAGTATTAAATTGATTTTCTATTTGCTGAATGAAATGAACTGAGGTATCAATAGAACAACCGCTTGCACCGGCTTGTGATTCATCTACCATTAAAACAATAAATCGATTATACAACACTTCTCCCTTTGCTTTCAAGTTGTTTCCATGCGCAGCCCAGTCTTTACAAAAAACTGCAAGCAAAAGATTTAATTCAGTTACTTCTTCATTGCTGAATTCCTTTTTACTTATATAAATCCAAATGCGGGAATCGGGTGAAAAATTCATAAGGCAAATTTAATTTGAAATGAAACAGAAATACTACTTCTCACTTGCTACACTATGATAAAGTTTCTCCAATTCGTGAAAGCCGGTGTGAATGGCATCGAGCCGAACTCTGATCACCTCGTCACTTGCATTTTTTTTAATTACTTCATCAAGCGCTTCACATTGTTCAGTAAGTTTCTCAATGCTTCGATCTAATCCGCCCTTCAAGTCAGATTTTTTAAAAACATCAACAACCATTTCTGCTGCTGCTGCTAACTTTTCACTTCGCTCCTTTATCGGAGCAAAATTACTATCATCCATCATCGGGTGATAAGTGAAAGCAAGCACGTAATGAAAATCATCAAGTGCTTCTTTAAATGTTTGCTGTGCATTGCTTTTAGCTGCACATGATAGTAAGATGATTGCAGCAAACAGAATTTGTTTCTTCATACAAAAAAATTAAGAGATTTAAGGATATGCCAGTGGCTTTAATCTTGTAAATGTTTTTACCGGAAAATAAATTCGTTTTCCATTTAAAAAGTATCCCACCAAAGCTTCGGCAGTTATTTCAACCGGGAAACCAACTTGCCCAGGCTTGTCAGGTTCACTATCATTCAGCGGATTGCGCAAACCGGTTTTATCATTTGCAAACAATCTCAAAGTATCGCCCGATTCCGTTTCTCTCATTACAGCAAGTTGTAGTCGCTTGCCATCAACCCACAAAGAATCAAATTTAATTTCTTCACTTTTCTGCATAGCAAAATAAATATTGTAGTAAGTGCCGCGCATGGCTGCAGCACCGCCCGACCATGATTGTGAAGTTGCTTTGATAAAAGGAAGTTCATTTGTTTGATTACACTTTTGTTGAGTAGAAAGAAAAACAAAAAGTAACATCAGGTATTTCATAAAAAGTGTTTTGAGAAATGAAAATCAAATTCAATGCAAAATTTTATAAACCAATTCTTTCAGCAATGCTCCTTCTTTTGTGCCCGCATCATTCACCCCTTTAGATCGCAGATCATATTCATGCAGCATTGAAAAAACACTTTCTACTTTTTGCAAAGAAAAATTTTTTGCTGCTGTTCTGTATTCACTCAAATGAAAAGGGTTTACGCCCACTACACTTGCAATATCTTTTTCTGGCAATGAACTATTCTGTTGCAGCAAATAAATTTTACTGAAGTAACCCTGCAATGCACCAAGTGTAAGCACCATTGGATTCGATTTTGGATTCGAAGTAAAATATTCAACAATTTTGTTTGCACGCAATACATCTTTGAATGCAAGAGCTTTGTTGAGTTCAAAAACATTGTACTCTTTACTAATGCCAATGTTTGCTTCTATATCATCCAGCGTAACTTCTTTTCTTCCTTTCAAATTCAATTTTAATTTCTCCAGTTCATTGGCAATTCGCGAGAGATCATTGCCAATGTATTCAATCAAAAGATTAGCAGCCGAAGCATTTAATTTCAATTCTTTCTCTGCAGCAATTTCACTTATAAAATCGGGCAACTGATTCTCGTAAAATTTTTTGGTGGTAAGCACCACTCCATTTTTCTGAATTTCTTTTGCTGCCTTTGTTCGCTTATCAAAGTTTTCAAACTTGTGGCAAATGATGAGGATTGTTGACTTCACTGGCTTCTCAAAATATCCAACCAGATCATCCCACTTCTTTAACGCCTGTGCTTCCTTAACAATTATAACCTGGTTGTTTGAAAACATAGGGTAATTCAATGCGCGTGTTCTTATATCGAGCGCTGTTGTTTCCTTACCATATAAAATTGTTTGATTAAAACTACGCTCTGCTTCTGGCAAAATATTTTTCTCCATGTAATCACTCACCAGATCAATGAAGTAAGGTTCCTCACCTTCGAGAAGATAGATGGGATGGTAAATTTTATTTTTTAAATCCCTGATGATTTCGGTATGCGTTACTTTCTTTTCTTTCATTTCAAAAACAGGTCATCAAAATCTTAAATGCTTAACTGTGTTTCCATTGTTGATCAATTGCTTGAGTGAATCAATGCCAATCTTCAAATGCAACTCAGTAAATTGTTCACTCACTTTTTTATCACTCGCTTCTGTTTTAACTCCTTCTGGAATCATTGGTTGATCGCTAACCAATAATAATGCTCCGGTAGGAATTTGATTTTTAAAAGCAGTAACAAAAATAGTAGCTGTCTCCATATCAATCGCCATGCATCGCAGCGACTTCAAATATTTCTTAAACTCATCATCATGCTCCCACACCCTGCGGTTGGTCGTGTAAACCGTACCCGTCCAGTAATCATTTTTATAATCGCGGATGGTAGTTGAAATTGCTTTTTGCAATGCAAAGGAAGGCAGCGCAGGAACTTCAGGCGGAAAATAATCATTCGATGTACCCTCTCCTCTTATTGCAGCAATAGGAAGTATGAGATCGCCGATTTTATTTTTCTTTTTCAGTCCGCCGCATTTTCCCAAAAACAAAACAGCTTTAGGTTCAAGAGAAGATAGCAGATCTATAACAGTCGCTGCATTGGCACTGCCCATTCCAAAGTTGATGATGGTTATTCCGTTTGCAGTGGCGCTTAACATGTTTCGTTCTCTGCCATCCACTTTCACTTTATTCCATTTTGCAAACATTTCTACGTACTCGCTGAAGTTTACCAGCAGAATGTATTCTCCAAAATCTTTTTGTGAAAGGCCGGTGTAGCGCGGTAACCAATTGTCGACAATTTCTTTCTTAGTAATCATAGCTGCATCTTTGGTCAAAAATAGAAAACGTTTGGAGTTTTAGTTTTAAAGTTGTGCAGGTAAAATGAAAATCACTTTTGATAAATACGATTTCAGAATAAAAGAAGAGGCAGATCAGAAATTTATTTTTGATGTGATCCGTAAAAAATTTGTTTCACTTACTCCCGAAGAATGGGTGCGGCAGCATTGGATTCATTATTTGATTCACCACCAAAAATACCCGCGGTCGCGAATAGCTGTTGAAATGAAAATCAAACTTAATGGATTAACAAAACGCTGCGACCTCGTTATATTTGATAAAAGTGGATACCCATATTTGATAGTTGAATGTAAAGCACCAGAGGTAAAAATCACACAGAAAACTTTTGATCAAATTGCCCGATACAATCTTACGCTCAATGTAAAATATCTTTTGGTAAGCAATGGAAATAAACATTTCTGTTGCGCTATTGATGGGGTTGAAATGAAGTATGAGTTTTTGGATGCGCTTCCAACCCTTTCAAATTGACAGTGGACAGTTGACAATTGTCAGTGAAAAATTGCGCTGATAAAAATCAGCCCAGATTAAAATCTACTGATGTTCCTTTGCAGTTGATATGATATTGAAAAAAGAAAGTCACCTCTATTCATTTTTGTTTATGAAGTGCCCCCATTGTCACCACGGCAATATGTTTAACACGCCAAACCCTTATAACTTAAAACACCTTGCAAACATGCCTGAGCATTGCCCTGTTTGCAATCAAAATTATTTTCCTGAAGTAGGTTTTTACTGGGGCGCTATGTATGTTTCTTATTTTCTTACAGTGGGATTCTCAGCAATTAATGTTGTGCTGATTGGTTTGCTCTTTGGCTGGAATCTTTGGTATTTAGTTTTTGGAAATGCTGCAATACTTCTATTGAGCAACCCCATCTTTTACCGCTATGCAAGAGTGATGTGGTTGCAAGTGAATACGCCATTTAGCAAAATTGAATTTCAGAAAGCCGCGTCAAAAACAAATTTGTAAATTCTTTTTTTCAAAAAGATTTTAATGAAATAATAAATTTGGTTATTTAAACTTGATTAACTTGCTGTGATGAAAAAATTGATTGCTGAGGTTTCTGCATGCACCATCTGCAAATCATTCTTACCCAATACTCCACGGCCCATTTTTTCTGTAAGTACAGAAGCGAGAATATTAATTATAGGGCAGGCACCAGGACAAAAGGTACAGGACAGTGGCGTTCCATGGGATGATTTAAGCGGAAAAGAATTGCGAAGGTGGTTGGGAGTTTCAACTGAACAATTTTACGATAACCAACTTTTCGCATTGATGCCAATGGGATTTTGCTTTCCCGGAAAGGGAACATCAGGCGATCTTCCACCCCGGCCTGAATGCGCAGTAACATGGCATCAACTTCTATTGAATAAGATGAGGCACATTGAGTTAACTATTCTCATTGGCCAATATTCACAGCAATATTATTTGGGTGAAAAACTAAAAACCAATTTAACACAAACTGTAAGATCATTCAAAGAATATCTTCCTCAATTTCTTCCGCTTGTTCATCCTTCTCCGAGAAATAAAATATGGCAAATGAAAAATCCATGGTTTGAAAAAGAAGTTCTTCCCTATCTCCAAAAGTCAATTAAGGAATTCTGTAAATAAAAAATGTCTCAAAATTTCAGAGGCATTTCATTTTAAGTCATGTAAAATTTATGCAG
>JBKJNS010000239.1:0-8453 GCA_046593455.1 Chitinophagales bacterium
TAGATGATGTAACACACATTATTCATTTGCATTTGCCCGATGATATGGATTTTTATACCCACCGCAGCGGCAGAACTGCGCGCGCAGGAAAATCAGGTATCTCCATGGTGTTGGTGAGCGATCGTGATGTTTATAAGATCAAACAACTCGAAAAAAAATTACGTACGCCTTTCCATCGCAAAAAAATTCCCACCGGCATTGAAGTTTGTGAGAAGCAATTGCTCTCTATGATTCACAAAGTGCGTGAAGTGGAAGTGAATGAACAGGACATTGCGCCCTTTCTTCATTTGATTGAAGAAGAGTTCAGTGAGATGAGCAAGCAGGAAATTATCAAACGCTTTGCATCACTGGAGTTCAATCGTTTTCTTGATTACTATCGCCAGGCTCGTGATTTAAATAGTGAAGGAAAAGAACGCCGCGAAAGAAGCGAAGACCGTGCAGCAGGCGGAACAGAATTATTTATCAATCTCGGTAAAATGGATGAAGTGCATGTAGGAACTTTGCTCGCACTCATTGATCAATATTGTGGTGTAAAAGGAAAAGAGATTGGTAACATTAAACTCAAAGGCGCTTATTCATTTTTCGAAGTGCCGCCACAGCATGTAAAAAAAGTGATTGATGGTTTTAATGGAAAAGAATTTCACGGTCGCAGAATAAGAGTGGAAGAACAAGATCAATCGGGTGCAGCAGTTGAAGAACGCAGAGACCGATCGGGTGCTGATTCGCCGAGAGAGGAAAGTTATAGCGACAGAAAAAAATCACGCGGAAGTGATAGCGGCGAAAGATCGGGCGGGTTCAGGGAAAGAAAAAAGTTTGGTGGTGACGCAGGCGGAGAAAGATCAGGTGGATTTAGAGAAAGGAAAAAATTTGGCGGCGATGCAGGCGGCGAAAGATCGGGCGGATTTAGAGAACGGAAAAAATTTGGTAGCGATGCGGGTGGAGAAAGATCGGGCGGATTTAGGGAAAGAAAAAAATATGGTGGTGATGCAGGCGGTGAAAGATCTGCAGGATTTGGTGAAGGAAAAAAATTCAGCCATCGGAGCGAAGGTGAAAAAACAAGCAGCTTTACAGAGAGGAAAAAATTTACTCCCGATAGCAGTGCAGAAAGTCAGGGAGGATTTAGCCCAAGAAAAAGATCGGCACCTAAAGAACACAGTGAAAATTCAGAAGGATTTACTGAGAACCTGCCTGCCGGCAGGCAGGGAAAGAAAGGCGCTCCTTATGTAGGGCCTGGAAAAAGAAAAAGAGTTGTAAAAAAGAAATAGGAAAAATATTTCCTTTGACAATAACTCCTGATTCTAAAAGAATCGGGAGTTTTGCATTCAACCCAAATTCAATTTAAAATCATGGAAAAAATAAATCTCTCCGAAAAATTTTCTCTCATCAATGATTATTGGAACCCTCGCATTGCGGCGGAACTTAACGGGCAACAAGTGAAATTGGTAAAATTCAAAGGTGAATTTCCTTTCCACAAACATGAAACTGAAGACGAATTGTTTTTAGTAGTAAAAGGAAGTTTCACTATGGAACTAAGAGACAAAACCATCACTCTCAATGCAGGAGAATTTTTGATTGTGCCGCATGGAGTTGAGCATCGTCCCAAAGCAGAAAATGAAGTTGAGGTTTTATTATTTGAACCGGCATCAACCTTGAATACAGGTGATCAGCAAAATGAATTTACAAAAGCAACATTGCAACATTTGTAATCAGAAAGCATTTTCATCTTTCATTTCTCTTTAAAAAAGCTGCAAGATAAATGAGTAACACAAATTGAAAAGCAACACTCAAGTACAACAACCACTTTACAATTCCCGGATCATAATTGAAGTCAGCTTTATGGTTACCTGCAGGAAGCAACAAGCACATGGTTGAATAATTACAATTGATGATTTTAGATGACTTACCATCTATAACCGCTCTCCATCCGGGGTAATAATTCTGAAGCATTACCAATGCTGCAGTTTGATTTGATTTTGTTTGAAATGAAAAATGATTGGGCGAGAAAGAAATAATCGCTACTCCATTTTTCAATGAATCGTTTACCGTGCTTGCAAATTTGTTCAGCACAGTATCATCTATTAAAAATGTATTGCGTCCTATTATAATTGTAGTATCAGAAATATTTAATGGATATGAAACCGGTTGATCAGAAATAAAAGCAATTGGATGGTTTAACAATAACTTTTGTTTGAAAAAGAGATCAAGTTTGTCTCTGTTTGTTAGATCAAAGGGGTTGTAACTGGTATACGCAAATTGCTTTTTGAAAATATTATTGTTGAAAAATGATGGGGCAAAATATCCATCACCTTCATGTACAAAATCAGTTAGCTTGCTTTTAAGCGACAGGGGAAATCCATCCGGTTGCAGCTTCAGTTTCACATTCAAACTATCAGTGCATACATTTCCTGCAATGGTAATCGGTAAGTTAAGTTTTGCAGCTACTAACATATCGAGTATCACAATAATCACCAGCGTACTTTTTATTGCTTTTTCATTCCATTTATTTTTCATTACCCAACAAAAAATAAACAACAACAAAATGAAAACCTGAAAGATTGATTGAACAAGAATATTATTAGTAATGGAGCTGCCTTTAAAAAAATCTTTAATGCCTTCAAAATTTAATGAGGTAGGAAAAACAATCTGATGTTCATCGACAAATGAAATTACCCCCGATAAAAGTATTACTACCAGTAAAATAACTGTTGCGTAGAAGATCTTTGGGGTTGAAGCAACAATGCTCATCATCAATCCTGCTGATACCAAAAACCCAAACATGGCAAATACTCTGAACAATGATGGGAACCTGATGCGATTTATAAGCGGGAAATAATTGAAGAGTAAATCCCAGACAATAAATCCACTTCCAAAAGAGATGAGCAACATCAAAAGGGAAAGAAAAAATAAAAGCCAAATTTTTCTTCCTGGCTTAGAAATAAAAATAGAACCCAATAAAATGAGCGGCCACAATCCAATGTATCCATTGATCATTGAAGCATCAGATTTGAAAAAAGAAATATTACTGAGTGTTGCTGTTGGAAACAAAAAGGAAACAATGCTTTGCGGAGTAAATGCCAAAAAATATCCCGGGCTTAATTGCAACGCATTTGCCCTGGTAAAATAAGGGAGTGCCTGCAGAAATGAGATAATGTAGGGTGCTGTGATCAAAAAATAGATAATGGCGAATTTCAAATTTATCAAAACAAAATTTCGGAACTGATCAACTTTTTTGTGCTTTATCAAAATAAAAGAATGAACAATAGTGGCAATGAAGAATATATAAAGCATGACAATTAAAAATCCCGGATAGCCGCCCGTTGTCAACATCATCAAACAAAATGCAGTTGCAGTTGCATCACGAAATTTTCCTTCACCAAAAAATTTAATCCAGTAAAAAAACACCCAAGGCAACCAAGCAGCACTAATAATCCACGTAAGGTGCTGTGCATTGCCAATAAAAATTCCGCTGAGTTGAAAACTGATAGCAATAATGATTGAAACTGCTGCAGACTTATTTACTGAATTCATCAGCATAAACATTCCTGTTCCTGCAATAATCGCATGCAAGATGTATTCGCAGTTGATGGCATAAAAATCATATCCGAAAAAATAGCCGATCACCCAGGCAATGGGATAAAATGCGCCGCTCTGCGGATCGGCATAAAAAGGAATTCCCAAACCCGAATATGGATTCCACCACGGAAAAATTTTTGATTGCAAACACTGTGAAAGAAAGAAACGATTGGGTAAAAAATAATCTGCCATATCAAAGGCCATCGCATAAGCATGAATCCATAATTGCGAAAATGCAATCAGCGGAACTGCAACAAGAACAGCAAAAGCAAAATATTTTTTGATCAAAAAGAAAATGATTTGTGCATGAAGGTAATACTGCTTTAGAAATTAACTGCTCAGGTGCTGCGATCAAGTTTGTACTTTTGAAAAAGAATGATCACCAATACACGCGGCATTGTTTTTAGAACCATAAAATATTCCGAGACCAGTGTGATTAGTAAGATCTACACTGAGAAATTCGGAATGCAATCTTACATCGTGAATGGGGTGCGTTCTTCAAAATCAAAAATGAAAGCATCTCAGTTTCAGGTGATGAGCATGCTTGATATGGAAGTTTATTATCACGAGCACCGTAACATCAACCGCATCAAAGAGCTGCACTCTTATTATTCCTTTAGTTCATTGCTCTTTAATCCGTTAAAAAGTGCAGTGGGTTTGTTTATGATTGAAGTGCTTAACAAATGCATTCATGAAGAAGAACAGAATGAACAAGTGTTTGAGTTTATTTCGGAAAAATTAATTTCAATAGATAAGCTTCAAAATTTGTCGCCCGATTATTTGCTTAAATTTCTTTTAGAGCTGGCAGCATTGCTTGGGTTTACTCCTCATGGAAATTAAAGTGATGAAACTTCTTTCTTTGATTTGAAGGAAGGACATTTTATTTCGGCAATTCCGAACCACCAACATTTTCTGAATGAGCAACTCTCAGAAATTTTTTCAAAGATGGTGCTTGAATTAAAAACCGAATTAACAGTTGGCACTCGCAGAAAATTGCTTGATGCAATGCTGGAATATTTTCAGTTACATGTTCCGAATTTTTCGAAACCAAAATCATTGGCGGTGCTCGAGGAAGTATTTAGGTAGAGGATTACACCGATTGGTAAACGATTACACCGATAAGAATTGATTACACCGATTATAATTTTATTGAGCAATGAGTAAAACAAAAATAATTACCCGAACAATTTTCTTGCTCTCGCTCGTGAGTTTGCTTAATGATATTTCAAGTGAGATGTTGTATCCGGTAATGCCGTTATTCCTGCAATCAATCGGATTTTCTACTGTGCTCATTGGTGTGCTCGAAGGATTTGCTGAAGCAATTGCGGGTTTGAGTAAAATGTATTTCGGAAGAATGTCTGATTCAATGAGTAAGCGAATGCCAATGGTACGCAGCGGTTATTTGTTAAGTGCTATTTCAAAACCCATGATGGCAGTATTCACCTTTCCCCTTTGGATTTTTTTAGCCCGCACATTTGATAGGCTGGGAAAAGGAATAAGAACAGGTGCAAGAGATGCATTGCTTTCGGAGCAAACAACACCTGAACACAAAGCAACCGTGTTTGGATTTCACCGCGCCTTTGATACCATTGGTGCAGCTATTGGTCCGGTGATGGCTTTGCTCTGGTTGCAATTTCATCCAACAGATTACAAAACACTTTTTCTACTGGCTTTTCTCCCCGCAATCTTCAGCGTGGGTTTTACTTTTTTTATTCATGAAAAAGAAAAGCAAATTTCAAATGAAACATCAATTCCTTTTCTCGAAAAATTTTTCTACTGGAAAAAATCACCGATTGCATTCAGGCAACTAATGATTGGCTTATTATTTTTTGGATTGATCAACAGCTCCGATTTGTTTTTGCTGCTTCGTGCAAAACAAATTACCGGCAATGATTCGGCAGTAATTCTTTCTTACATTCTTTATAATCTTGTTTATGCATTACTCGCTTTTCCTCTGGGGAAATTGGCTGACAGAATCGGAATGAAGAAAGTTATCATCGGCGGTTTTTTTCTTTTTGCCTTTGTATATGCGGGCATGGCTGCTGCGCAAAATGTAATATGGATTGTTGCCTTATTGATTCTCTATGGAATATATGCGGCTGCAACAGAAGGTATTTCAAAAGCACTCATCAGTAATCTTGTTCCCAAAAATGAAACTGCATCAGCCATTGGTTTTTTTACAGGTTGGAATTCTATTGCGGCATTAGTTGCAAGTTCAGCAACAGGATTTATTTGGTATGCAGCCTCACCAGAAATTGCTTTTGCATTGAGTGCAGGCGGAAGTGTGATTGCTGCAATTTATTTGAGCATGGCTAAACTTGATATTCAAATAAAGAAGTAAGAGCCTCAATTTATACCGGATAAAATTCGGTTTCCTAAATCATATTATAAATCGTGAATTACTTTCTTAATTTTAGATTGTGATTTCATTTTGCTTTGAGATGATAATGTAGAAAAACAGTTGCGCAAAATGATTTCTTGGTCATTTTCATTTTTCCTTTTAATAAATAATTATTTCTCACTCTTAAATTTTAAACTATGAAAACCCTTACTCTAAGATTTCTATTTGTGCTTGCTGCATTCATGATGCAACAGTTTTATGCTACTGCACAACTTACCGGAAATGATAGTGTTTGTGCAGGTCAAAATTTTACCTACACCTCTTCTCTCTCAGGAACGCTCACATGGAATGTTATTCCTGCAGGTGCAACAATAGTTCCGGCCGGCAACACTGCACAGATTACGTGGAGTGTTCCGGCAGCAGCTTATACTGTTTCTGTTACTGATGGAAATACAACTGAGTTGCTCACGGTAAATGTTTTCGCTATTCCTACACCGGTATTGCAGTACACAAAAAATCCATGTAACATACCAAAGGATCCAAATGGTGGTGGCGCAGGAGGACCCGATGAAAAATGTGATTCGTTTTGCGTGAATGAAATTGTAACTTATACTGTAGCAAATACACCAGGTAATACGTACCAATGGAATTTTTATCCTTCTACAGGCGGAACCATCATCAGCGGACAGGGAACCAATTCGGTGATGGTTACATGGGCTGCAAGTGGAGGTGGCTCACAAGAAGGTTGCAGAAGTTTATGTTTGGTTGAAACAAATCCTGCAGGATGTTCTGCTCAGGCATGTGCACATGGAGTTGCCGCATATTTAACAAGTCCGATTACGCTCGTTGCAAATCCTTCTTATGTGTGTTTGGGAAATGCAATCACTTTTACTGCTAATACTTCAGGAGTTTATCAAAATTATACATGGGATTTTGGGAATGGAAATATTATAACCACCACTCCAAATTTTACAAGCTACGTTTATCCTGTTGCCGGCACTTACACTGTGATTGTTACAGGCAATGCAAAGTGTTGCCATGAAAGTGATACCATCACTGTTGTTGTTGATTCACTTCCGGGCCCTGATATTTATTGCATCACTCCTGTGTGTGCAAATACATCAGGCGTACAATATTGCACGGGTGCAACTAACTGCACATTCAATTGGGTTGTTGCTGGCGGAAACATTATTAGCGGACAAGGGACAAGTTGCATCATAGTAGATTGGTTGGGTGGGCCAATTGGAACAATTTCACTAACAGCATCAAGTTGCAATCCTGCATTGTGCCCCGCTACTACAACGGTTACAGTTCCTATTATGCCCAATGGACCATTTGCGATTACAGGACCCATTGTAGTTTGCCTTGGTGCCACAGCAAGTTACGCTGCGCCTTATGTTCCGGGTTCGCAATACACTTGGACGATGATTGATCCTGCTGCTGTTTCAACCATTCTTCCATACAGCACTCCACCCTACATTCAAAATTATACTTTCAACTTGCCGGGCACTTATACTTTGAAGTGCCACATGAAGAATGATATTTTAGAATGTGAAGGCGATGGAATCATCATGATCAATGTGAAAGATTCAATGATTGTTTTAGGACCACCAACGGGTTGTGCCGATCCTGTGAATCCTACTTATTTCAGTTCTTATTTTTCAAACTTCTCTCCGCTTAATTGTGATTGGACTTCCTCCCCAAACGTTGGAAGTTTCAGCAATACTTCTTCAGCACCTTTTATTTTTTCTTCACCCGGAGTTTATTGTATTACTGCAACGGAAACAATTCCTAACACTGTTTGCAATTCACCCAAAACTATTTGTATTACCATTAATGCTTCACCTGCAACGCCGGTGATTACAGGACCAACAACAGTTTGCCCGGGAGGAATTTATAATTATTCCGTCTCAGGATATTCTCCTTCTGCCTCTGTTTTTTGGTTTTTGAATGAAGGAGTAAATTTTCCTTCGGGGAATGGAACAACTTTTACAGGAACATTTCCAGCAAGTTTTTCATCAGGGACTTTAACTGTAACAGTTACAGAGAACGGATGCTCAGCAACTACAACCATCAATATCAATGCACCTGTTGCACCGCAACCTGTTATCGCATTGCAAAATCAGTCGGTGTGTACCGATTCAAGTTTAATTTATACAGCAACACTAACTTATCCCGGATTATCAACTGTGGTTTGGAGCATTAGCCCTTCAGCAGCAGGAACAATTACGGGAGGGCAAGGAACAACATTAGTTACTGTTGTTTGGAATGCGGGATATCCTTCAGCAACACTTACAATCACCGAAACCACTTGCCTAATTCAAACAGGCATTGATAACTTAGTTGTAAGTTTTCTTCCTACCCCAACTCCAACTGCAACGGCATCATCTGCATGTGGCAATGGAAACACAACACTCACCGCTACAGGTGGTGTTAGTTATAGTTGGTTTACTGCTGGCGGTTCTTCTATTGGATCAGGAAGTTCACTCTCTACACCTTATGTAGCGCCCGGAAATTATTATGTGGTGGCAACCGGATC
>JBKJNS010000266.1:0-2710 GCA_046593455.1 Chitinophagales bacterium
AACTATTATCTTTTTTAGTTTCTTTAACTGAATAAGATTGCCTGCCGAAATTGACAGAATTTATTGCATGCGATACTGCTAAACTTCAAAGCAAAATCACATGGTTTTGTTTTAACGGTTACAACTATTATTTCATCATAAGATGATGAAATCAACATTAACAAATTGATATTTCCGATTAGAGTTTTACAAATTCTTACAAAACAGATAATAAGATTTTAAAACTAACGCCAGGCACTTAATAAGCCGCACATGAGAATACTGGTGATACTCCAGTAGCCAATATTCACAAATGCCCATGACCAACTGCGCATTTCAAAAATTTTCATGCTTACGAATATTGGTAACAATACAAGCAACGTAAAAATAATACCATGAACAATTCCATGTCGAAACGTAACATAACTGTGCCCGTCAATTGCATCAACCACTTGAGATGTTTCTACGCCGCCAGCTCCTGTTACCCATGCCCAAAAAAACATTGAGAGCAGGAATGATGTAACTAAAGTTACCAAAAACATAATTGGTTTAGGCCCATTGCCAATGCTTTCTTTTGTGAAGCCATTCGCTTTCATCCAAGCACTGCCCATTGTTTTTGGGTGGTAGTAAATAAAGCCGGTAATCAATGGTATTAATGATGAAATACCAATGGCAAAATAATTCATGTGTGGTTCCATTTTTTATTTGTTTAAGGGGTTAGTAATTTTCAAATATAACGAGTGTTATTCTTTTTAAGATAACTTTTTCTATCTCCCCTATCATTTCTTCAAATTCACCGCGGGAATTTTTTTCTCTTCCACCATCTTATTAAACTCAGGAATTTTTTCATCCATTATTTTTTGCAGTTTCGCTAACTGAACATCAATGCGCGCGGCAATCGAGTTGTATGCTGTATAAGACTGCATTGTAGGTTTTGTATCTGCCGAACTAACTGTGCTTACTATACCTGCCAGTTTATCATTGAGCATAATGGGGTTTGCAAGAACATCTTGCGGTGCTTTTGCTTTTGGTTGGTAAAGTTGCCCTGCAATGGCATTGAGTGAATCAATGATTGGTGTGGCAAATTTTTTCAGTTGCGATTGCAACGCAGTGTCACTCACATTTGCGAGGTAAGCATTTATTTGTTCAACTGCTTTGTTGCTGTTGTTGATGGCTTCATGCGTTGCAGAAAGTTTTTTATTGATCTTCATCAGCAATGCAAACTGCTGGGTTAAATCTGCATCGGTTGTTTTCAATCGCGGATCTTTCAAAATTTTAAACGGTTGTTCTGCAATGATTGAATCACCTAAAAACATTTTCGCAGTATAATTTCCGGGTATCGCAAGCGGACCAATCACACTTCCTGCCCACATCACATTGGTACCGTTCACTTGTGTTGCATCGGGGTAACGCATATCCCACACAAAGCGATTCATTCCCGAATCTACCGGGAGAATTCCGTTGCGTTTCATTTTTTTATCTTCATAAAAATCTTTCGAAATTTTTATGGGCTCTCCTTTTTTATCTTTCGTGCTTGAGTAAGTTATTACAGTATCTCCTTTATCAGTAAGGAACATCATCTTTAATTCTTTCTTTTTAACAACCGAATCACCAGCGGAAGATGATGGTTTGTTTCTGAGATAGTAATTAAAAATCACACCACCGGGTGCATTCTCTCCCTCTTGCATATTTTCGCTGTAGTAACTTCCTCCTTGCATGCGATATGCATCACGCGGTTTGAGCAAATAAGAGGAATATTTACCGCTTGGCCCTGGAACATATCTTATGTCACTCATTTTAGCTTCATCATCAGTAACTCTTATTTGATAAAGTGGTGTGAGGTCATCGAGAATCCAAAAAGATCTTCCATGTGTTGCTATCACCAAATCTTTTTCGCGCTTTTGAATTTGAAGATCGTGCACCGGTGTAATTGGTAAATTCATTTGAAGCGGCTGCCAGTGATCACCATCATTGAAAGAAACATAAACACCAATTTCAGTTCCTGCATACAACAAACCTTTTTGATTGGGGTCTTCACGAATTACTCTGCAGTAAGCACCATCGGGAATTCCGTTTACAATTGTCTTCCATGATTTTCCAAAATCATTTGACTTGAAGAGATAGGGTTTGGTATCATCGCTCTTGTAACGTGTTGCAGAAATATAAACAGTGCCTGCCTCAAAATGTGAAGGATCAATTTGGGTGATCAATGCGAAGTCACCTAATTGTGATGTTGGAATGGAAACATTACTCCAATTTTTTCCGTCATCTTTAGATAGATGAATTAATCCGTCATCACTTCCCGCCCACAAAACTCCCTGTTGAAAATAAGATTCGGCAAAAGAAAAAATGGAAGCATATACTTCAGCGCCGGTGTTGTCTTTTGTTATTGGTCCTCCACTCAGCATGGTGGTTTTTGGATCATTGCGAGTTAGATCGGGTGAAATATTTTCCCATGAATTTCCGCCATCGCAACTGCGGTGAACAATATTTGATGTTACATAAAAACATTTAGAGATGAAGGGCGAAAAAATAATCGGATAAGTCCAGTTGAAACGATATTGTTTTGCATTGGCAGCACTGCCAATCCATGCTTCGGGAAAAACAGAAATCGCCTGATACTGATTGGTCTTCTTGTTATACGTGCTCAATTGCCCATCATACTCACCACCATAAGTAATTTCAGGATCATTGGGGTCAGCAACAATATAACCTGCCTCGCCACCTGCAA
>JBKJNS010000349.1:0-2896 GCA_046593455.1 Chitinophagales bacterium
ACTTTCTCTTCAATCTCTCCCTTTTCCATTCCTGCAAGCTTCGAAATCTTAAATCCGTTTTTATTAAGAAGTGAAATATTAAGCAGGTACTTTAATTCCTCATCATTGTATCTTCTGATGTTTGTATCTGTTCTCTTAGGTTTTAAGATTCCGTAACGCTGCTCCCAAATGCGAATGGTATGTGCCTTAATTCCCGACAGCGCTTCAAAATCCCGAATAAGGTATTTAGAAGATGCAGTTGAATTGTTAGTTGTTGATGTCTTCATTTCTTAAAATATTTTTTTGAAATAAATAATAGCCCGAAGGATTCTCCATCTTCTTTAGTCAAATGCTTATGATGCATTTTATGTGCACGTGTGACTGCCTGAAAATATGGGGTGTTAAACATTTTTAATCCATTTAGCCGGCGGTGAATTATAAAATCATGCAGTATAAAATATAGCATCCCATAAGTTGTAATACCTGCACCTATCCAAAACCTGTAATCAAATTCTGCAAAGCCAAGCACCATAAGTAAAGTTGCTGAGCCTCCAAAAAAAAGCGGGAACACATCATTCAATTCAAAGAAACCTTTATGCGGTAAATGGTGAGATTTATGAAGACTCCATAAAAAACCATGCATCACATATTTGTGAATGGCCCATGAAAATATTTCCATACACACAATGGTGAAAACAAAAATTAAAAGATTAAACACGACCATACAACAGATGAATTTTGAAATTGTTTAACAATCTTATTTAATGAGTTCGAAAAGATTTAGTACAGAAAAGAAAAATAATTGCAGGATGATTAACAACATTGCAACCTGATTATTCTTGATCTCGATTTTAAAAAACAACCAGAGAAAAACAAATGAGATATAAAACCATGCGATATAATTTTGCATAGGAACCACATTGTTTTGCCAGCTCCACCAATTATATTTTACAGCCACAGGTTCAATTAAAAAATCGAGGCCGGTTAAAATGGAAGCGCCGGCTAATGCGCTCCAAGGTTTTTTAATTCCAATTCTGTTAACAAGATTGTAAGTACCTGCAACAAGCATAAGCCAGTTTAACCCTATTACAAGCGGCGTGTTTAATAAGCGAAATCCCAGAGCAGAGCCATATTGATAGTTACCAAAAATTTTTCCTGTGTTTACTCCTATCACTTCAATAAAAAAAGAAACTACAACAACTAAAGCAAAAATCAGATATGCTGATTGATTATTTCTTTCCTGAAAAGCAATTAAAAATGCGCATGACAACATCAAACTAAACGGCACCAGTTTTTCAAACATTAATTGTGTAGAAGGAATTAAAAGTCCTGCAACGCCGATTGCATAGAAAATCGGTAGAAAAATTATTGTAAGAACTAAATTTTTATTCTTCTGCCCTTCCATGTTGCATTCTTATTTGATTTTGAAATTAAAGCGAGCACTGAAATGAAAACAAGCATGAGCATTTGTAATGGGTGAAGAATGATATTTTTAAAACTGCTTTGATTGGAGATTACTGAAATCAAAATGCGAATTAATAAAACTCCGCACAGCATTAATAAAATAACCGGCGCAGTTGCAAACATGATAATAGGAATGTATGCAAAAACTGAAAGCAAGAGAAACGTCAATAGAAAGAAAATGCTGTTCCCAAAAATTGATAAAATATTTTTTCTGAATCCAAGTATTGCTTCATTTCCGCTTGAATACATTCTGCAACTGATTAATCCATTCGCAAGCAAAGTTTCACCTGCTCTCGATTTTGTTTTTACAATCTTCATGATTTCAATATCCTCTGCAACCTTTTCTTTCACTTGCTGATGAAATAAATTTTCCCGGTAATCGCGGGCATTAAAAAACATGCATTGTCCATTTGCTGCCGAGAAGGAAACATTACCTTTTGAAAAGATAAACTTTAAAGGCAGCAGACTTAACAGAATATAATTCATCAATGGAACCACACAACTTTCGCCTATTGTTTCCATTTGCTGATCAGGAAAAACAGAAAGCAATGTGAGTTTTTTTTCTGCTGCCTCACCAATCAAGCTTGCAATCAAATTCGGATGCGGATTAACATCGGCATCTAAAAAAAGAAAGTAATCACCTTTGGCTTCAAGTGCAAGTTGATGGCATGCCCAGTTTTTCCCTAACCAATGCTGCGAAAGAGTTGTGCCTTTAATGAGCCTGATCCGATTGTTATGATTTGATTGCTCAATAACAATCTCAGCAGTATGATCATTTGAATTATCATCTAAAACAATAATTTCAAAATCATCGTACTGTTGTAATGATAGTGCGGATAACAAGTTGCCAATATTTCTTTCTTCATTTCTTGCAGGAATCAAAACCGAAACAAAAGCGCTGCTATGATCTTGCTGCTTCTTCTTTAGCAGTGGTTTTGAAATGAAATTATAAACTGTAACTGCAACCTGCAGCAGCAGGAATGCAGAAGAAATCCAAATGAGCAAAATCATTGATACTTCAAACATGCAAAGCGATCATTGATTTTTTAGCTGACAGATAAAATTCATTGTAGCGGGTTTCTATACTTTCAACATCAGTGATTTCCTTTTTTTCAAACAGCTCAAAGAAAATATGTGCTTCAGGTTTTCTTTCAGAAAAATATTCAATGAATGATGCCGAAAATAAAATATGAGAGTTTTCTTGCATTCTTTTTACAACTGAATTAATTCCGCTCTCAAATTTTATATGACTAAGTTGTGAAGATTCAATTTCACCCTGCGGAAAAAGCAATACAAGATTATTTTCGCCTTTCAGCAACTCCAAAGTGTAATTCAAAGACTCAACCACTTCCCTTGAATTTTTCTTTACCGAATAACACCCGCCGCTCGCCAATAAAGGACGCTTCTTTAATTCTTCTTCAAGCATCATCACAAAAAACTTTTTGTTGAGTGA
>JBKJNS010000376.1:0-3387 GCA_046593455.1 Chitinophagales bacterium
TTTCAATTACTTCAAAACGCTGAATACGATGAACGCTTTGACAAGAAATTATACAAGCATATTCATTCTAAAGAAAACATTTCTGATTTGCAAGGAAGTCCCCAATGGGTAGCTGCATCATTGGTTTATTTTTCTCACTCTGTTAATTCACCAACTGTTTGTTACAAAGAAGCCGGAGAAATAAAACTGCTTAATCGCACATCCCTTCGTAATCCCATTGTAGAGCAAGTTGTAAATGAAACGCTGCAATTAGTAAAAGACATTTGGAAAAGTGATGAATATGGTAAGCCCGATGAAATAAGAATTGAATTGGCAAGAGAATTAAAGATGAATGCTACTGACAGGCAATCATTGACTGAAGCTGTTGCTAAGCGGCAAAAGCTTTATGCGGAGAAAGCAGAAATCATTAAAGAAGATCCAAAATTTAAAAACAGTAATCCTACACGAAAGGATATTGAAAAATATTTGTTTTGGGAATCACAAAACTACCGTTGCATTTATTCTGATAAGCCAATCAATCCTTCTGAATTATACAATAAGAATGAAAACTCAGGAGTGATCATTGAGATTGATCACATCATTCCCAAAGGCAGATTCTTTGATGATTCACAAAACAATAAAGCAGTTTGCTTGAGAAGTGAGAATCAAAGCAAGAAGGATGGTGGAAACAGAACAGGGTTCGATTTCATGAATAGTAAGGGTGAGGAAAAGTTTGAGCGGTACAAGAAAACAAGTGATCTGCTATTTGAACTGCGGAAAATAAGCCGTAAGAAAAGACAATACTTGCTGATGACTGAAAAGGATATACCCGATGATTTTATCAATCGCCAGTTGAAGGAAACTCAGTTCATTACAAAAGCAGTTCGCAATGAGATGCTGAAGATTTGTCCGCCCACAAAAAATAATGATGGCAGCCAATCAATGCATGTCTTCAGTTCTACTGGGCAAGTCACAGATTATTTAAGAGACCATTGGCATTTGAATGAAGTGTTCAAGAAAACATGTCTCGGTCGCTTCAAAGATTTGGAAAATGAAAATTCTGTTTCCCTTATTCGTACCAAGAAAAAAGAAAATGGGCATGAGGTACTTGAAGTCACCGGCTTTGAAAAAAGAATTGATCACCGCCATCACGCTTTAGATGCATTGGTGGTTGCTTGTACCAAGCAATACATCATTCAGCGGCTTAACACACTCAATGCAAAGTTTGGTGACTTTGATAAAGCTAAAGAAGGAGTGCGCACATTTGAACAACCGTGTAAGAGTTTTGGTGAAAAGGTGCAGTCGAAACTGAAAGAAATAATTGTTTCACACAAGATTGTGAAGCGCTACAAAACCAAATCGAAAAATCTTTTTACAAAACGCGATTATTCTAAAGAGGGGAAGCTGGTTTTGAAGAGACAAATCAAATTCAAAAACCCGTCTGCTGCCTATGCAGTCAGAGGACAATTGCATGATCAACAACCATTTGGTTCAATCATGAGGTTGAGTGATGAAAAGGTGCCATTGCTCAAAGCAATTGAGAAATGCTATGTAAACAAAGGCGGCTTGTCACAAGAATTTGTCCCGATCATTGCCAAGGAGAAATACAAAGTGATGATACAGAATCTTTGGGAAAAGCACAATGGCGATTTTAAAAAAGCGAAAGAAGATTTGGAACAAAATCCCTTGAAAAATGAAAAAGGAGAAAAAATTAAATGGCTTCGTCTTCTTGAACGCGTGCCTGTGATAACAAAGAAATTGGAGTACAATTCACAGGGATATTTTAAGGAAGCAAGTCAGCTTGAAAAAATTGCTGATGAAGGAATCAAAAGAAAAGTAAAGGAGCGAGTTGCAGCAGTTGGTGATCTTAAACAAGCGTTTGAAGATTTGGAAGTAAATCCAATCTGGCAGAATGAGGAAAAGAAAATTCCGATTAAGAATGTCAGAATCATTGACGGAGGAGATATTCAAAACTTCCGTCGCATTCAAAAGCGAAATCCAATTACGAACGAAACTGAGAATGAAAACTTTTGGGTAAGTCCTGGAAATAACTTTTGCATGTTAGTGTATGAACATCCTGAAACAAGAAAAAGAAAATTCGAGAACATTTCATTCTTTGATGCTGTCGAGAGCAATTTTGATTTCAGAAATATTCCGCCTATTGAAGAATACAACTTCAAATTCTATCTCACGCATAACGATTTGGTTTACGTTCCTGCTTTGAAGGAGGATGTATCAACCATTAATTTTAAAACGGAAAAAAAACTGGAAGGAGATTTCTACGTGATTACAAAATTTGGAGTGAATAAACGCATTTACGGTATTCAACACACGATTGCAAAAGAGATCAAAATTGAAAATGCCGAAAATAAAATCACAGAAGAAATTCGGTTGGAAAATACTACACAAGGTGTTTCAATTAAGCAGTCATGCATCAAACTTCATGTTGATCGCTTGGGAAACATCAAACTTGCATGATCAAGCGCACCCTCTACTTCGGTAACCCCGCTTATCTCTCAAAAAAAGATGAGCAACTCATTGTTAAACAACAGGAGAAAGAAGAAGAGCGCACCATACCTATTGAAGACATTGGTGTAATCATTCTCGATCATCAGCAGATCACAATCACACAAGGGCTGTTGCAAACACTGATTGAAAATAATACTGCGGTAATTTCCTGCGACAATACCCACCACCCTATCGGATTGATGATGCCATTGAGCAGCAATACGCTACAAAGTGCGCGCTTTAAAGATCAGATTGATTGCAGTGAACCACTCAAGAAAAATCTCTGGCAACAAACGGTGAAAGCAAAAATCATCAATCAGGGTTTGTTATTAAAACAATATGATAAAAATGTAGAGCAAATGCGAACATTGGCAAGGCGCGTAACATCAGGCGATACCACCAATTGCGAAGCACAAGCCGCCGCAATTTATTGGCGTGAACTTTTTGGTGATGAATTTTTAAGAGGGCGTTTTGGTGAACCTCCCAATAATTTACTCAACTATGGCTATGCGATCCTGCGGGCGATTGTTGCCCGCGGTTTAGTTTCTACCGGTCTTATGCCAACACTTGGAATCCATCACCGCAACCAATACAATGCCTTTTGCCTTGCAGATGATATAATGGAACCCTACCGCCCTTTTGTAGATGAGATGGTTAAGAAAATGTATGACCCGACAAACGCAATAACATTTTCAAAACTTACAACACAACACAAAAAAGAATTGCTTGCTATTGCAACAGTTGATGTCTTTTTTAAGAAAGAAAAAAGTCCACTAATGGTAGGCATGCAACGTACTACCTCTTCGCTGAACAGATGTTACCAGCAGCAGCAACGCAATATTGAATTTCCATTTCTCTATGAGACTTAGCCATACTATTTTCTATTTTCTATTTTCTATT
>JBKJNS010000014.1:0-2602 GCA_046593455.1 Chitinophagales bacterium
TTTTTGAATATTACTTTAATATCAATTAGCAACCTGCTATAATATTCCATCAAATTCACACTGTAAAAACGGGAGTGTAGAAATTATTTTCATTCCCAAAACACAGCAGCCTTCAACTATTTTTAAAAGTTGTTTGCAAATACCAAATGCGAAGTATATTTTTGCACTCCCTTTTTAAAAAGCTCTTTGACTTATATGGCACAGCGAATTAGAATTAAGTTGTTATCGTACGATCATACATTGGTTGATAAAAGTTGCGAAAAGATTGTGAAGACCGTTCGTGGAACAGGCGCAGTAGTTGCCGGTCCCATTCCTCTTCCAACCGAAACAAAAATTTTTACAGTGCTTCGTTCACCACACGTGAACAAGAAAGCACGCGAACAATTTAAACTGTGCACATACAAGCGATTGCTTGATATATACACTTCATCATCTAAAACGGTAGATGCGCTGAGTAAATTAGAACTTCCCAGCGGTGTTGAAATCAGTATTAAAGGATAATAGAAAAACAGCAACACTGCAATGAAAGGAATTATTGGTAAAAAAATTGGAATGACAAGCTACTTCGATGAGTTGGGGAAAAATATTCCTTGTTCACTTATTGAAGCCGGCCCTTGCGTTGTTACACAAGTAAAAACTAAGGAAATTGATGGCTACAATGCTATTCAATTGGGTTACGATACCAAGAAGGAGAAGAACACTACCAAATCACTTATTAAACATTTTGCAAAAGCAAATACGCCACCTAAAAGAAAAGTAATTGAGTTCCGTGATTTCCCAGAAGGAAAATTGGCAGGTGATTCAGTAACCGTTGAAATTTTTACCGAAGGAGATCAGGTTGATATTACAAGCACATCTAAAGGAAGAGGTTTTCAGGGTGTAGTTAAGCGCCATGGTTTTCATGGGGTAGGTGGTGCAACACACGGGCAGCATGATCGCCAAAGAGCACCAGGTTCTATCGGTAACTCATCAGATGCATCAAGAGTAATGAAGGGAATGCGCATGGGTGGTCGCGATGGAGGCAAAACAATTAAACTGCGTAGTGTAAAAGTTTTAAAAGTATATCCTGAACAGAATCTATTGGTAATTAATGGTTGTGTACCAGGCGCAAAGGGAACTTATGTTTTAATAAAAAACTAATCTTCGTTTTTCAGGGAGAAAGAAAAATAAATTACAATGCAAATAGATGTTTTAAAAATAGATGGCAGCAAATCGGGAAGAAGTATTTCTCTCCCCGATGCTCATTTTGGAATTGAACCAAATGATCATGCAATATATCTTGCTGTAAAGCAATTTACCGCCAATCAAAGACAAGGCACTCATAAATCAAAGGAGAAAGGTGAAGTTTCGGGTTCTACAAAAAAGATGATTCGCCAAAAAGGAACCGGTGGAGCAAGAAAAGGAAGTATCAAAAGTCCGTTGTTTCCGGGCGGTGGCAGAGTATTCGGTCCCAAGCCACGTGACTATAGTTTTAAATTGAATCAGAAAGTAAAAGACTTGGCAAAAAAATCTGCCTTAACACATAAAGCTAAAGATAACGGTATTGTAATAGTTGAAGATTTTCAAATTGCCGACCGCAAAACAAAAAACTTTGCGAGCATTTTAAAGAACCTTGGCTTTGCTACAAGCAGAACATTGTTAGTAGTAAATGAAGCTGATGAGAATTTAAAAGTTGCAAGCAGAAATATACCAAACACAAGAATAAAGAGAGTTGGTGATTTAAATACCTATGAAATTCTCAATTGCAAAACATTATTATTTACAGAGGGTAGTCTTAAATATTTTTCAAACTAATCTTAGATCTCAATAGCTATGTCAGAAATATTAATACGCCCATTGATTTCGGAGAAGATGAATGGCCTTACTCAAAAACTGAATAAAGTTGGTTTCATTGTTTCGAAAGAAGCAAACAAAATTGAAATTAAAGGAGCAGTTGAAAAAATGTATGGAGTAACTGTAAAATCAGTTGATACAGCAGTTAATCCGGGTAAAGCAAAAGTAAGACACACAAGAAAGGGAATGACTCGCGGAGTTAAACCTTCATATAAAAAAGCATACATAACATTGGCAAAAGGAGAAGCAATTGACTTCTACGCTAATGTTTAAAATCAGATAAAGAAAAATAACGGTTCAAGATTAACGGATAACTAATCGAAAGAAATGGCAACCAGAAAATATAAACCAGTAACCCCAGGCGCAAGATTTAGAATTGCAAACTCATTTACCGAGTTGACTTCTAATACCAATGCACCTGCAAAAGGACTTCTTGCTCCTTCACGCAAAACAGGTGGACGCAACAGCTCAGGTAAAAGAGCCATGCGTTACATTGGTGGAGGACACAAGCAACAATATCGCGAAATAGATTTTAAAAGAAATAAGATTGCTGTTCCCGGAGAAGTGAAGTCAATAGAATATGATCCAAACCGTACCTGCTTTATTGCACTTGTTAATTATAAAGATGGTGATAAGCGATACATCCTTGCTCCTCAGGGATTAAAGGTTGGTCAAGAAATTCTTTCAGGCCCCGATTCTCCCCCTGAGATTGGAAATGCACTTCCTCTCAAAAATATTCCTTTGGGAACAATGATTCATAACATTGAAT
>JBKJNS010000058.1:0-2983 GCA_046593455.1 Chitinophagales bacterium
CAACTAAAAACGGTTGGGAGTTAGTTGACAGTTCAAAATTTCTTGCGGATAGTTTAATAGGTTGGACTTATTTCAAAAAAAATATCTTTCCATTATCGTGGAAAGGTTTCGAGCCACATTCTGCAACTGAAAATTCAGTGTATGAATACTTTCCTCGTTGGACAACTTCGGGACTAACTGTTTTTGCTTTCAAGACTGGTTGGATTTCTATTCAGCCGGGAACAGACGACTCTAACGAAGTGAATGGTTTTGTAACAATCAGTTACGACAAAAAAGAAATTACAGTTTATCATTTATGGGGAGAATAATTTATAAGCTCGGACAACCTTTCCTGCTGCCATCGGAGGACACATCTTCTCCCGCAGCTATGTCTTTCGAAAAAGACAATGCGTAAATTAATCAGTAAGCAAAAATCAGCAATCCGTGTCCCTTCAAAAGAAGACAGGGCTTGGGGAAAAATGAAAGTTATTCATGTAAAATATACTTTGCACTTGATGCTTTCGTTTTCGTAGAATGAAATTTTTTCAAATCACGTGCTTAATGTTGTCGCTCACCTTTGGATGCAGCAACAGCGCACAACACAATCAAAATAATTTTGGAAATGAAAAGTCATCCATTCTGAATTTTCTCGACTCACTTCATTTCCATTCCAACCAAAATTTTATTTTTATTGATAAGAGCGATTACCGGTTGTATGTAATGCGTGATACTTCTGTTCTTCATGATTATCCTGTAGTATTAGGTTCAAACCCTACAGATAAAAAACTACAAGAAGGGGATGGCTGCACTCCCGAAGGAATTTTTAAGATCAGAGATAAATATTCGCACAAGCATTGGACAAAGTTTATGTGGATAGATTACCCGAACGGGGAATCGTGGAAAAAATTTAACGAGGCAAAGAGAACCGGATCCATTTCTTCCACTGCACAAATTGGCGGTGAAGTTGGAATACATGGTGTGCCCGCCGGAATGGATCATTTGATCAACACAAAATATAACTGGACTGCCGGTTGCATTTCATTGAAGAATGTTGATGTGAATGCTGTGTACGATTTGGTGAAGAAAGAAACAGCAGTGATTATTAGAAAGTGATTGCGTAACTATTTGCAACCAAATTATTTCTTACCCCATCTGAACATCAACTCAAACCCTTATGAAAAAACTCTTCCTCGCCTTAAACGCACTCCTCATTATCTCCTGCAATCAGCAACCTTCATTACCCAAAGAAAAAAATATAAACCTCGATTCGATCAAACAGGTATTGAAACAAACCGATCAGGATTTTTCCGATCTCTCAAAATCAAAAGGACAACATGCAGCATTTCTCCAATACATGGATGAAAATGTTGCAATGCTTCGGCCCAACAGCATGCCATTGATTGGTAAAGACACCATGCAAAAACGATATGCACTTAGTTCCGATACTTCCTATACATTAATTTGGAAACCACTGTTTGCCGATGTAAGCACAAGCGGCGATTTGGGCTACACCTATGGCCAATGGCAACTGCAATTTCATGGCGGCGAATTAAGCGAAGGAACCTATTGCACAATTTGGAAACAAGATTCAACAGGCAAATGGAAATTTGTTTTAGATATGGGAAATGAAGGATTGAAGAAACCCGAACCCACTCAGTTATAACCAATCAGCTTGTTTCTCTAAAACAAAACAGCCCTGCAAATTTGCAGAGCTGTTTTATCAATCACTTAAATCAATTTTATTTTTTAGGAACTGCTTTAGCAATCACCGGTATGGGCGTATTTGAAAGACTACAAATTCTTTCATCTCTTTGAACCGGAGCCATTGAAGTCGTAACTGTTGCCTTTGGTTTAGCCACTTCGGTTTTCTTTTCATCTTTCTTTTTTTGATCTGATGATGAAACCATTCTCACTCTCGAAGCGCTTGCATATTCAGCAGCCGAAGTATAGGAATAATTGAAAAGGAAAAATGTAAAGAGTAAAATTGCGGGAGTTAAAAATTTTGATTTCATGGTTGCGGTTTTAAAGAAGACGAATTAATTGTTCGGAAAGTTACAGATATTAATATTTATTTTTTGCAATTAACGATTGTTTAACGGGTTGATGACATTTGAAAAGAGCGGGCTTCCTTCCCAAGTTACCCGCTCTTTACCCATCAGCCCCAAACCAATTATGGCTTTCAGGATTCTTTTATTTCGTGGTTGCAAAAGCATTGTTTTTTTGACGATGCTTCTCAAGCTGTTTTTCAATGATTGAAGCCAAGGCTACAATTGGTTTTACAATTGAAATGTCTTCAGTTTCTTTTTGAAGGCGATCCATCAAAGCACCTTCCGATGCGAGTGAATCAAGATGCCTTAGTTTTTCAAGAACTATAAAAGTCATTTCAGTTGATTTTGCCTGAGAAATTTGTTGCGTTTCTGTTTGCATGCATTCCAGCATTCTTACTGTTGTGCAATCGCAAACTGCAATTGTTGTTTCTGAATTTTTGTTTTCAAATGAACCGGCAAAGGTTGTTGATGCCGACATCATAATCATAATTGAAAGAAGGGTTATTGTTTTCATAATTTTAATTTTTAAAGGGTTGTTATTTTTTTTGAATTAAAGGGTATCAACTTTTATTTCGTTGCTACTGATCTCGATGTGTTTTCCACCCTTATCAATGATGATTCTTCCGGGTTCCACATGAATGTTTTTTTCATTGTCATCACTGTGATCCAAATCCGCAGGGCAATTGAAACATTCCAAACCATCTTTTGTCATCTTCCAATCGTGCCCAAGCATATCATGATCCCATGTATCTGTAGTATTTGAAATATCATCAGGCATCCATCCAAGCGACTTATCAAGTCTTACTGTTTTTCCAACCGGAACTTTCAAAATCATCTTCACATTTTGGCCGCGATATTGCTGTGAGGTTTTCATTACAAAATAATTAGGCAACGTAATGACTGAATCGGTTACAGTGTAGGTGTAATTTATTTCTACTGCGCGACGGTGAGCATTG
>JBKJNS010000097.1:0-9167 GCA_046593455.1 Chitinophagales bacterium
ACCTGCAACACTGTTACACCAACTGCCTTCAAAGTATTTTTGTCAATAATACTCATGTTATCTTGTTGCGTGTGCCAGTGATTTGCAAATCCATAATTTGAATTGGAGTTCAGGTTAATGATGTCAATTGTGGGAGTTTGATTAATGGAGTTGATGAAGTTATGATCATCAATAATGCTTGGGCCTTTTGCGTACACAAAATAATTTCCGTACCCCAAACTATTAGCTGCATCCCAAACGTGTTGCACAATAGTGGGAGCATATTGCAATGAAACTCCTTCCTGCGGAAATGTTGCATCCTTAGCACCAACCATGTCTAACAAAATACCATAGAAGGCGCGGTAATCTTTTACATGTGGATTGCTTGCCCACTCTTGTGTTCCTAAACAATAGCCATTTACTTCTTCCTTGTTTGTTGCACCTTCCCATTCGGGCGGGCCATAATCTTCCACATCTAAAAAAAGAAGATCAACACCTGCATTTGGTTTTTTTATTTGCAGTTGCCTTGCAATCTCTAATAACACTGCAACACCACTGCCGCCATCATCGGCGCCATCAAAAGATTTTTTTGGGAATGAAGCATCCCGATCACTCCAAGGTCTTGTATCCCAATGCGCACAGAGTAAAATTCTTTTTTTCTCATTGGGATTGAATGCAGCAATAATATTTTTACAAGGAACCATTTGATGATTCCACAATTCAACCTTTAAATCCTGAACATAAACTGTTGATGTGTAAGACTTCAATTTATCTGTGATCCATGCCGCACATTTTGTTTGTGATGGCGTTCCGGGAATGCGCGGACCAAATGCTACTTGCTGTTCAACAAAATGATAGGCAGAGTCTGCATTGAAATCAGGTACTGTGATTTCGCCTGCCTGCCGGTCAGGCAGGGATTGCGGATTTTTGATTTCGGATGGTTGGTTGTCCGAATTGTTATCTTGAACATTTGTTTTTGATTTACATTGGGAAAAGAAAAAAGAAATTCCTCCCAACACAAAAACCGCAAGCAATAGAATTGATAATGTTTTTGTTTTATTCATTCCAAATAAAAACTGATTATAAAATATTTACCCGCAAAAAACTTGACGAAAACCTGCAACTTGAAACTCAAAACCCGAAACTCAAAACTTTTTAATACCTCACCCATTTAATCAATTCCCTCAGCGAAGTCTTCTTTCCATACATTAAAATTCCGGTGCGGTAAATTTTTCCGGCCATCCAAACCATTAATAGAAAACCAATAATAAGAAATACCATTGACAAAATTATTTGCCACATCGGTGGCTCATAGCCCAATCGAACCGTCATAACAATCGGTGATGTTAATGGAAATAATGAACTGAAAACTGAAAGCTGACTGTTAGGTGCATTCATCGCATTGAATGCAAGAAAAAACGAAACGATGATTGGCATGGTTGCAACAAACGTGAGTGACTGATCGGCTTCGTCACCCGATGCTGCACCAATTGCTGCGAACAATGAAGCATACAACATGTAGCCGCCTATGAAAAAGAAAAGTGTCCCGAACACAATTAAACCAAGCGGCAAATTATCAAGTGCACTTGCAAATCCCTGCACTGCACCAAGCATGCCTGCATTCTGCATTTCCATTCCACCATTCATAGAACTTATTTGTTGTTGCATTGCAGAAGGATCACCAATCATTCCTTTGAGAAAACTGAGCGCAATGGTTCCCATAATAATCCAAACAGCAAATTGTGTGATGCCGAGAAAAGCAATTCCTATAATTTTTCCCATCATTAACTGAAATGGTTTTACCGATGAAACAATTACTTCTGCAATGCGATTTGATTTTTCTTCCATTACGCCACGCATTACCTGCGTGCCGTAAATAATGAGCAGCATGTACAATAAAAATCCGGCGAAGTAACCCACAGTTGCGGCGGCTCCGGTGTTACCCGCCTTATCACCAATAACAGTTTTAATGTGAACCGATTCGCTGAGCTGATCAATAATTTCGGGAGTAACATTTACTTTTTCTAATCGCAATCTTGTTACCACTTCGGTGAGTTGACTGCTCATACTTTGGTCGGTTCCCAATCCTAACTGATCATTTGAAAAATATTCAATGCCCTCAGATTTTTCGGGTTGAAAGGAAGACGGAATGTAAAGCACACCAGTAAATCCTTTTTCGGAATAATGTTTTTTTAAACTGTCATACGGTGCATTAAAATATCCAAACTCCACTTTGCCTTCGTTCTTAAGTTTGCCTTCAAACATGTGCGACTGATCAACCACTGCAATTTTTTCTGTATCACCACCATACCTGAAAATCAATAGCGGCACCAATGTGAAACCAGCGAGTAACAGCGGCATTAAAAAGGTTACGATTAAAAACAAACGGCTGCGCACGCGAGTTATGTATTCACGCTTGATGATTACAAATATTTTATTCATGGTTTTTACCTTCTACTTGTTCAATAAATATTTCGTTAATCGTAGGGAGAATTTCGTTGAATGAAGTAATGTTCACCTGCTGTGCAACGAGTTCACGCAACAAATCATTTCCGGTAGTATGTGCGCTTGCCTTCATCACCAATTCATGATCAAGTTGTTTAACCAATGGAAAGCGATCGGGCAATTGCGGCAATAAACCCGCATAATGAATGCTGTATTCATTGCGTTTAAATCGTTGTTTGATCTCTGCAACTTTTCCTTCCAAAATTATTTTTCCTTTGTTGATGAGAATGATGCTCTCACAAATTTCTTCCACCTGCTCCATGCGGTGTGTAGAAAAAATTACTGTGGTTCCTTTCTTTCTCAACTCCTGAATTTCTGCTTCAATTAATTTTGAATTCACAGGATCGAGTCCTGAAAAAGGTTCATCTAAAATTATAAGTTTTGGTTCATGAACAACTGTGGCAATGAACTGCATCTTCTGACTCATTCCCTTTGAGAGATCGATCACTTTTTTATTCCACCAATCTTTGATCTCAAATTTTTCCATCCACTCAAATACTTTTCGCTTCGCATCTTTAGAACTCAAACCTTTGAGTTGTGCGAGGTAAACTAATTGCTCCCACACCTTCATCTTCTTATACAAGCCACGCTCTTCGGGCATGTAACCCATTTCTTCTGAGTGAACTTCACGCAGTGGTTCGCCATTGAATAAAACTTCCCCTTCATCCTGATTAAAAATGGTGGTTATGATTCTTATGGTGGTTGTTTTGCCTGCGCCATTAGGCCCCAGCATACCAAAGATGCTCTGCTTTTCTACATCGAAGCTGATACCATCCAATGCTTTGGTGGTTGCAAAATTTTTATGAATATTTTTTAGGGAAAGGAAGGGCATGCCTTGGAATTATTTGAGCGGCAAATGTAATTAAAGGTCACATAGTCGTGCCACCACTTTGAGACACAACTAAAAATTAAACGCTGCGCTTTGAGTGATGGCACGACTCGCTTGATGCTACAGTCGTGCCACCACTTTGTGACACAACTAAAAATTAAACGCTGCGATTTGAGTGGTGGCACGACTCGCGTGACAACTAAAAATTAAACGCTGCCCTTTGAGTGGTGGCACGACTCGCGTGGTGCTACAGTGGTGCCACCACTTTGAGACACAAGTTAAAAAATTATCTCCTTGCTTCGAGTGGTGGCTCGACTCGCGTGATGCTACAGTCGTGCCACCACTTTGAGACACAAGTATAAAATTATCGCTTTGCTACGAGTGGTGGCACGACTTCAATCAGAAAATAATTTTCATCTTTTCCGGATCAATCGCTTGAAGAGAAATCTCTTTTAAAAGTTTCCATCTCGCCTCATCAGTAAGTTTAGTAAAGTCAACTCCAAAATCAATCAGCTCAAAAGCCAGAGATTGATTGCACAAACTTCCATCACGCAATCCAATATAATCCTGATATGAAGAAAATTCCCAGTCCTCCATTCTGTGAACTAATCCCGCCTTCAATGGATTTTGATGGTTATAATTAAAAGATACGAATGCATAATCATTCGAACCTTCTCCAATTCCGCTAACTAATTTTGCCTTGCTGTTCTGTTGAAATAATGAACCTACAACTCCCTGTTCAATTTGTATTGCTCTCGTGTATGAACTTAGAAGAATCCTGATGGAGTTTGAAAAACTTTTCGAATTCAAATTTTCCTTTGTGTAAATTAGAAAGTGAAAATGATTTGGCATTAAGCAGTAGTTCAAAATATCGGAGTAAGGAAGAATATACCTTCTGATTTTTTTTAAGAAGAAAAGATAGTTTCCTCTATGGAAAAATATTTTTTGTTTATTGTTACCTCTTGTATAGAAGTGATAGAGTTGTAACGGTTCAAACTTCATTATTGAAAACTTTGTACAAAATAAAAAGAAAGATTTGATTAGTTATAATCAGTCGTGCCACCACTTTTAGATACAAGCAAAAAATTATCGCTATGCTTCGAGTGGTGGCACGACTCGATTGATTTATTGTCATGCCACCACTTTGTGACAAAACTAAAAACTAAACATTGAGCTTTGAAATGTAGCGCGATTCGCGTGATGTACAGTCGTGCCATCACTTTATGACACAACTAAAAATTAAACGCTGCGCTTTGAGTGGTGGCGCGATTCGCGTGATGTACAGTCGTGCCACCACTTTGAGACAAAACTAAAAATTAAACGCTGCGCTTTGAGTGGTGGCACGACTTCTAACGTGAGATAGGCAAATCAATTTTCTCATCAACCCTCACCACCGGATATCTTTTAAACGATTTTTCGAAGTATGGCGAGTGCGTATAAACAAAATACAATTGCGCTTGAGCATCTTTTGCAAAGGCAACATCAACTGATTTTTTTTCTTCCAAAGATTTTTTTAATACTGTATCATTCTTAAGCAATTCAGCAGCGAGATCTTCAAATACATAATCACTAAAATATTCCTTCTCCATTAAAATGGGATCAAAGAAATTCCAGGTGAAATAAGAATCAGTTGCCTGCGGCTCAAGCACTTCAATTATGTACCGGTTGCAGTTTTGGTTGGTGAACACCACATAATCTCCTTTGAAAAATTGAAGGTTTTGCTTTTCTGCCCTAAGTTTTATTTGTGAATTTATGTAATGACCTTCATAGGCAGTTGGTGAAGATTTATAATCATCAATATAATTTGCATCAACATTTAATGAAGTGTCCTTCGATAATCTTTTCATTTCAACACCAATCCATTTCATTCTCTCAATCACATGATCCCATGCTTGCGGAATAATGTAGGCATAAGGTTTTTCTACAGCAATGGAAGCCCGATAGTTGTTAAAGAATTTAATTTTCTTTTCAAATGGTTCGCTGCGATCGTACCATAATCTCATGGAGTCACTTACTTCACTTGGTTTGTATTTGGCAGTATATCCTTTAAATAAAATCCAATCGAAACTATTTTCATCTAATTTCCATTCTATGGGAAATGAAGTTTGATTCATCACTGCTTCATCGGTAGCAACTTTGTTTTTGAGAATGATTGCTGCATCACGATTAGTGATCTTGCAAACTTCGGTGATCAAAGAATAAGTTGACCACACACGCTTGTCATAAGGTTTGAGCATGTGTGTTTCAGGCATCATTCCAATGCAATTGAAGAGCGCAGCATAACCGGTAGAAAATCTTGGTGACTCTAAAAATCCTGCAATGCCTGAGTCGGGAATTTCCTGAATTGAATTTACATAAGGTGTAATTTCAAAGTCAGCATCTTTCATTGCAGCATACAAATCAGGCAGCATAGTTTTTTCCTGGTAAGAAGAAAGAATTGCATTCAGTTTATCTTTTTGTGTTGGAATTAAAGTCATGGTGTATTGGTAATCGGCACCATTGCTCACATGCGTGTCCACAAATATTTCAGGCTTCCATGTTTGAAAAATTTCTGTAAATGTTTGCGCTTCTTTTGAATCACATTTTACAAAATCACGATTGAGATCATAGTTTTGTGCATTGCCTCTGAAACCATATTCATCCGGTCCGTTTTGATTTACCCGCGAAAAACTTCCGCGATTCAACATGCCGCTTACATTGTACACAGGAATAATACACACCACCACATGATCGAGCAATTGACTGAGTTTTCTTTTCGATAATAAATCTCTTGCGAACATCATTGATGCATCAATGCCATCGGGTTCACCCGGATGAATGCCATTGTTGATGAGCAAAACACATTTCCCTTCTTCCCGAATTTTTTGAGGATCAAAATTTTTATCGGAAGAAATTACGAGTAAGTGAAGCGGTTTTCCAACACTTGTAGCGCCGTAGATAAAAAGCTTTGCCTCCTCGTACATTGAATCTAAATTCTGATAGAATGAAATGCATTCATCATAAGTGCAGGTTTGATTGCCATTGCCTTTTTCGAATGGGGTGATTAAATCACCTGAAGGATTTTGCATAGAAAAAAAAGTTAGAAGTTGAATCAGAGGAAAAATCATTGAGTAAACTTTTAGCACAAAAATGAATCAACTTTTACATCTTTAAACTAAAGATGCTTTAAGCAATGAATCATGCCTGTGACTTGGAACTTTCATGTTATGAAGCAACTCCTTAGTTTTAATAAATGATTTATGGCGATCATATAAGTTCTGAAGGTTAAGCCATGTCTCAGCAGAAATACCCAGTGCTTTTTCTAATTTCATTGCAACAGGCAGTGAGATTTTTCGCTTACCTTTTATAATTTCATTGAGTGCCGTATTGCTGATGCCCGTCATCTTCGCTAATTCCTTTTGCTTCACTTTTCTTGCCCGTAATTCGTCAAACAAATGTTCGCCGGGTGCAATTGCTTCGGGTGAAAATTCATTCTTTAAAAGTGTGATTGGTGTTTTCATTAGTGATAATCAGTTAGGTTTTCAATGAGGATAATTTGTATTTTTTCTTCTTTCAAACTAAAGACAATTCTGTATTGCATATTTACACTTGCCGACCATTTACCACTGAGATCATCTTTAAGTTTATGAACTCGCAATGATGAAAATGATTTCAATGCATTAAAATTTTCAGCGCTTCTAAAAAGGTTGATTGCCTTTCTGTATTGGTGAAGAACTGAATCATTAAATTTTGGTTTTCCTTTAAAGACACCTGTATAAAATGCTTTTAGTTCTTCTCTTTCAAATTCAACTATCATAAGCTGATTGTAAAAGTAAGAATAAATTCACATTCAATGTGAATTTATTCTACAAACCTAAAATCTACCATTGAGCGATTCACCGCCACTTTCAACATCGTTGAGCTTAACAGAAATGTGAGAAATTATGGGGAAAAATAAACCTACTCTCGAACCAAATTTATAAAGACAAATTCATTTCCAGAAGTCACCTGATCACCTACTTTTATGTACGCAACAATTCTTCGGTCAACTGCGCCTACAATTTATCGAACCAGAATATCATTTCCAAGAAAAACAATTCCCGCAATTAGAACTAAATGTTTTCACTAAAAAACTTTTAGTGAATAAACTTCTAATGTGTGATTTCAGAAAACTAAAATGCTTTACAAATTCAGCGCAGAAAAAGTATTGCCCTTAGATATGTCTCCGGTTTCATAACCCAACTTAAACCAATACATCCTCTGCTGTGAAGTTCCGTGAGTAAATGCATCCGGCTGTACGCGACCTTGTGATTCTTTTTGCAACCGGTCGTCGCCAATTGCGTTAGCTGCATTCAGTGCTTCTTCAATATCACCGTTATCAAGTACGTGTTTATTCTGATCTACATAATGAGCCCAAACACCGGCGTAAAAATCTGCCTGCAATTCAAGCGCGACTGAATATTTATTTGCTGACTCATTTGATTGCTGCTGAAGACGGGAAACTCTGTCGAATGTTCCCATCAGAAATTGAACATGATGACCTACTTCATGCGCTATCACATACGCCATCGGAAAATCCCCAGCTACGTGAAAGCGCTCACGCATTTCCTGAAAAAAAGATAAATCAATGTAGACCTTATTATCCTGAGGACAATAGAACGGTCCTGTTGCTGCACTGGAATAACCACATCCTGATTCCGTTGATTCGCGAAACAAAACAAGTTTTGGAACCTGATAAGTTTTACCCTGCTCTTTAAAGATCTGAATCCAAACATCTTCACAATCTGCGAGTATCACAGAAACAAATTGCGCCATCGAATCATCAGCAGCTTGCTCATTGGTACTCATTGGTGATTGGCCTGTTTGCTGAATTTGCTGTTGCAGTGCAGTGGGATCTCCGCTTAAAAAGAATTGTACTACAAGAAATATTACTCCAATCACTCCACCACCGGTTAGTAAGCTACCACCTGAAAGCCCGCGACGATCTTCCACATTAGAACTTCCTCTTCTGCCTATCCATCTCATAATTTTTGTTTTTTAGTTGATTAATTTTTTTAATGCTTATGATCAAATATTTGTGCTTAAATTGAACGTAAAAAAATATTGCAGAAATAAAATACCTGAAGCAAATATACTATGATATAAATTTTCCAACAACTGTTTCGCCACCTTTTATAGTAGCATTTAATTCCACCAAAATTTTTGCGTTAACAGGAAAAAATAAATCAACACGTGAACCGAATTTTATAAAGCCGAATTCATTTCCCGCAGTCACCTGCTCACCTACTTTTGAGTACGTCACAATTCTTCTTGCAACAGCTCCGGCAATTTGCCGCACCAGAATTTCATTACTGCCATCCGCAATTACAACCGTGCTGCGTTCATTGTCGGTTGAAGATTTTGGATGCCATGCCACTAAATGTTTACCGGGATGGTATTGAACAAATTTTACAATTCCGCTTATGGGATTATAGTTCACATGCACATTGAGCGGCGACATAAAAATGGACACCTGAATTCTTTTCCCTTTAAAATATTCCATCTCTTCTGTTTCTTGAATCACCACCACTTTTCCATCGCAGGGTGAAATAACTTCACCGGTAATGATAACAGTTTTTCGTTTTGGATTTCGGAAAAATGAAATGATGAATAAATAAAATCCAATAGATAAAATTGCCAGTGCAATAAGAATAATTGTGAATGGAATGAATTTATAAAACAGAAAATTCAAGAGCAATAAAACTGAACCAACTAAAATCAGTGTCACTATTCCTTCTTTATGTATGCGCATTCAGTTTTAAATTTTAAGAAGTGAGCATTAAATAAATAGTTACAAAAGGCAAACAAAAAATTAGTGCATCAAAGCGATCGAGAA
>JBKJNS010000202.1:0-3897 GCA_046593455.1 Chitinophagales bacterium
TTTTCCTCCTTCCCTTCAAAATATCTTTAAAGAAATTCAAAACTCGCTTGCGATTCCATTCCCAAAATCGGGCAACCTTACTAAATGGGCTGAGCAAGGTGTGCTGTTATTAAATGCCTTGCTTACAGTGAGAGCGAATCAGCCCGCTTCGCATCATGCTGTTGGTTGGGAAAAATTTACCGATGCGGCTATTAAAAAAATTTCGGATGAAAAAACGGGAGTTGTTTTTTTGCTTTGGGGAAAGTATGCGCAGAACAAACAATCCTTCATCGATGTAACGAAACATCACATTCTTAAAGCCGCTCACCCATCTCCTTTTTCTGCTTATAATGGTTTCTTTGGCTGCAATCATTTTACAAAGACCAATGAGATTCTTAAGCAAGCAGGCCAAAAAGAAATTGAGTGGAAACTCTGATTGTTCTTTGCCTTGTGTAAATAAAAAAAGTCTCCTGAAGAATCAGAAAACTTTTTTTGCTAAAAAGCTATTTCAAATTTATTGAATCACTTTAACGTTTACGGCATTGGGGCCTTTCTTCCCTTCTTCCACATCAAAAGAAACTTTGTCGTCCTGACGAATTTCATCAGCCAATCCAGTAGCATGTACAAATAATTCTTCCTTAGTGTTATCATCAATGATGAATCCAAAGCCTTTGGCCTTGTTAAAAAATTTTACAGTTCCTGTGTTCATAGTAAAAAAAATTAATGTTTTAAAAATTGTTTAGGAAGTAAAGATAAGAGAACAATTTAATGGGTGAAATTTCGAATTACAATTATGCCATTACTGTTCGTTTTTCATTTATTACATCTGAAAAAACTTCCCCGTCACGCAATCGCACGATTCGGTGCGCATAAAGTGAAATATCTTCTTCGTGAGTTACAATTATTACAGTGTTTCCAAGTTTGTGAATATTATCAAACAATGCCATGATTTCGATGGAAGTTTTACTATCAAGATTTCCAGTTGGTTCATCGGCAAGAATAATCGAAGGATCATTTACCAGTGCACGTGCAATGGCAACACGTTGTTTTTGTCCGCCCGAAAGTTCATTGGGTTTGTGATCCATTCGATCGGATAGGCCAACTGCGTTTAACATTTCTTTTGCCTTATCTTCTCGAAATGTTTTACTCTTCCCTGCGTAAATGAGTGGCAATGCTACATTTTCTAATGCAGTCATTCTCGGCATCAGGTTAAATGTTTGAAACACAAAACCAATTTCTTTATTACGGATAACTGCCAGTTCATTATCGTGCAAACGACTTACATCCTGTGAGTTTAAAATATAATTACCAGCCGATGGTGTATCGAGGCAACCCAAAATATTCATGAGAGTAGATTTGCCCGAACCCGAAGGCCCCATCAGCGCAACGTATTCATTTTTGTGAATAGAAAGTGATACATCATTCAATGCCGACACTTTCATTTTTTCGAGTATGTAATCTTTTCTTATGTGCTCGATAGAAATTATTTCATTCATTTTTACTTAAAATTTTTGCCGAGGTGTTTTCTTAAATCACCATCAACGATCATAAATACTTTTTCTTTTAACGCCTGCAAATTATCTAAAGTCATTCCTTTTGTTTCAATGGGCTCATGAACAATCGCTCTTGCAATACCCGGGCGGCCATGCATTTTCCAGCCGTTAACATACAATATTTTCCAATTGTCGATCATTGAATAGGGAACAATGGGAATCTGATTTTCAATAGCAAGTTTAAATGGCCCGTTCTTAAAATGCGCCATAAGTGGCGGATGATCATCAATTTTTCCCTCGGGGTAAATCACCACATCTAATCCATTTTCCAATGCCTCCTTTGCTTTGCTTAAACCTTTTAATGATTCACGCGGATTTTCACGCTCCAAAGAAATATCAAGCTTCTTAAAAAAAATATTGAGAAAAGGAATGTTGTTGATCTCCGATTTGGCAACAAAACAAAAATTTCTTTTTACCGCCATTGTTGAAACAGGAATATCGAGATAACTGAAATGGTTTGAGCAAAAAATATATTGCTGATCTCTTTTCAACTTCCCATGTCTTTCAACACGACAAATAATTCCTGTTAAGAAAAAAAGAATGTAAGCCCACACAACACGCAACTTGTTTGCGTAAGGAAACCATTTTGAGCGCGAAAGAAAAATTGCAAACAACGGATAGAAAATAAAAAAGAACAAAGTGAAAATAATAAAGTACCACCAAGCCCATATTACGTTGAGTGGGTAGAGGATTTTTTTCACGGTCGCAAATGTATGGAATGAGCGGTGGGTTATGAGTTTTGAGTTTTGAGCTTTGAGCTTTAGGTTTTATTTGAAGTTTGAATTTTGGGATTTGAAATTTCTCCCTCTTGCTTCTTCTTAATTCATTTACTTTGCCGCCACTATGGAAACCGTTGTAAGTGGTATAAGACCAACAGGCAATTTGCATCTGGGAAATTATTTTGGGGCAATGAAAAATTTTGTTGCCATGCAGCATGATTACAATTGCTTTTTTTTCATTGCCGATTATCATTCACTTACCACACACCCGCACCCGAAAGATTTGCATGATCCGGTGAGGCAGGTAGTGGCTGAATACCTTGCTTGTGGAATTGATCCCGAAAAATCAACCTTGTATTTGCAAAGTGATGTTCCCGAAACAGCCGAGCTTTATTTGTTCATGAACATGCTTGCTTATGTAGGCGAACTGGAACGCAGCGCTTCATTCAAAGACAAAATACGCAAGCACCCCGATAATGTAAATGCCGGTTTGCTCACTTATCCTGTGCTGATGGCATCAGATATTATTCTGCACCGAGCAGATAAAGTTCCGGTAGGTAAAGATCAAACACAGCATTTGGAAATGACACGCGATTTTGCGCAACGCTTCAACCGTATTTATGAAACGGAATATTTTCCATTGCCCACTGCATTTAATTTTTCTCAGGAATTAGTTAAAGTTCCGGGATTAGATGGTAGCGGTAAAATGGGAAAAAGTGAAGGTGAAGGCAATGCTATTTTTCTGATTGATGAACCCGATGCCATTCGCAAAAAAGTAATGCGCGCCGTTACCGACAGCGGGCCAAAGGAAATAAACTCGCAGAAACCCGAAGTAATTCAGAATATTTTTTTATTGATGAAATTGGTTTCTGCTGATGACACATTAAAGTTTTTTGATGATGCTTTTAACAACTGCACCATCCGCTACGGCGATATGAAAAAACAATTAGCTGAAGACATAATCCTATTCACTACTCCCATTCGAGAAAAGGTGAATGCCTATTATTCCGATCCAGCTTACCTCCACAAAGTTCTTCTACAAGGCGAAGAAAAAGCTCGCACCAGCGCAGCTAAAACAATTCACGAGGTGAGGGAGATTATTGGGTTTAGAAAATTTTAATTCTTGAATTCTATCACTAACAATTTTATTAATTTGAAAGTGAAAAATCCCTGCCGGGAGGGAATATTTAAAAAAATCCCTTCAACTATTTGAAGTATTTGTCAGGGTGTTGAGAAGGTTCTTTCTGAATAACTGCAAGAGTCCAAGTCATTCAGAAGGAACCTTCCATCAATTGGCGCAGCAGAAAATTATGCCTAGAATGATTTTGCATCTCCGCCTTTAAATTTACATTTACTCATGAAAATTTTTTCTTGAAATGTCCAAATGGATCCCTTTGGGGAAAAATATTTTCACCATCAGCATTACAACGAAATTTCTTTTCGATAAAATGAAAAAAGAAATTTTTCAATTGCACAAATTTTTCAAAGAAATCCTATCATCACATTAATCATAAAAATTATAGTTCAGACAATTATGAAAACACTTTACACAATCATCATCATCACTTTTATTTCTTCTGCTGCATTTGCGCAGGCGGGCATGTTGGATAGTACGCTTGGAGGGGATGGGATTGTAACGACAGCAA
>JBKJNS010000017.1:0-4611 GCA_046593455.1 Chitinophagales bacterium
CTGGTTTAAAATTAATTGAAACTTATAATAGTTTCAAATGGCAAATATATTCAGAGGGAATTCAGTACAGAATTATAATAGGTTATCATAATGTTATCTTAAAACAAAAATGATAACAAATAATTAATATAGCCAGGTTAAATTAGAATAGTTTGAAGAAGAATTTGTTCTAAAGACTTAAAGAATTACCACTATGTTAATCAAATCAAGCTGTTTCAATAATGAATTAATATTTTAATTACACAAGATTATTTACCGAACTAGTAAAACAACTTGGCTTGGGGCAACAACCGAGGGTGGTAAAAAAATTATTCGAATTTGCAGAATTACTGATTCTGATTATTTAAGCGGTGTACCTATTGCCTGCAACACATCATAAGTTCCAACTGATTTTGAAACAAAGGCAATCACGCGGCAGCTATCGGCGTTCCATGTATCATCAACGGTATAAGGTGAGAGATTATAATTCCATGAACTTCCTTGCACTTTACTTCCCGAAACAATATCTCCGGTATAGTTGGTAACAATATCACGCAAAACATCATGATGAACATAGTCGGGGATTGGCGTTAATCCATCAAGTTGCCCGGCAACAATTCCGCTTTCAGTAATTAAAACTGTAATGTTTAATGCATCGGTAACTGTGTTTAAAAAATTAACTGTTATTGAACCGGTAAGTTTTCTTGAAGCATCATCATAAGAAAAATTCTGACCTAAAAGAATATTCACATTGCTGTCTAATTCTTGCTCTACAACACCAGTCCATAAATTACGATCCATCAATCTTTGATCTGGAGAAACTGACCATAACTTGCGGTCAATTGCTCCACTTGGCCAGAAAGGCGGAGGTCCCAGATAACTCGCCAAAGATTCTCCGTCAGAAGTTTTCAAAATCGGATCATCGGGATACAATTGAACTGACAAAGGCCCCTGATGTATTTCAATCACTTCAATTCTTCCAGGATATGTAGCAAGCAGTTGATCAATTATAACTCTTCCCTTCGGGCAGTTTGGGCAATTGGTAGCTGTAAAATCTTCTATCAATACAATTCTTTGTTGCGTTGAATCAACATTACCTCCTCCGCCATTGTTGCCGCCATTTCCCGAAGTATTAATTACTGGTCCAATTTCTTTGCAAGAAAAAAAAATAGTGATAATGGAAATGAAAAATATCGAATTGCGTTTCATGTTATTGATTTCAAAAATAAAATTAAACTAAAAAGTTGACGTAATTGAAAGTTTAACGCCGCTAAATGCCGGCTCATACCTGCAGACCCCACCCGAACAATTTACCCCGGCAATTTGCCTTGCATAAGACAATGCAAATCGGTTTGCATTTTTAGTATACGACATAAAAAAGTTGTAGTAATGAATCTTGTCTTCGGTTTTCGCAGGATTGGGATTAATGTTATACATATCACTTATGCTGAACGACCACCGTGGAGCAATGTTGTATTCAGCTAACAAAAAAAGGAATGATCCGTAATCTTCTTCTGTATGCTGGTATTGCAATTCAAACCTTAAAGAATTTTTTCTTGAAATTTTATAAGTGTATTCTGCGAAAGGTGTGAACGCAGTTAAGTCGGGCAATGGCTCGCTGCGGTAAACAGTTTGGTTATAGAAAACATATTGCAAGCCTACTTGAAAATTATGCTTCTTAGATTTTGTAATATCCAATTGCGCAAACGCCTCGCGCCATAAAAGATTTTGATCAAGATCATGAATATCTGAGTAACTCAATTCAAACTGATATCCTTGAATTGGAGTATAGACCGCATCTAATCCAATTGCAAGTTCACCTAAGTATTGTGTGGCAGGTGTATAGCGCGCAGGCAACCTTAATGAATTTTGCCGCGACATTGGCGGAAGAAAATCGAGTACGCCTTTCAATAAAGTTTCATTAGGCGAAGTGCGTAAAACAAAATTCTCAGTGCGCTTTACCTGAGCAGTTAATCCAAGTCCTTTTCTTGAATATGCAAGCGAAGAATAAACTACGTTGCCCGGCTTATCTACCAAAGTTGATGTTGCATCATAAATGGCTTCATGCGTTTTATATGCGCCTTCGGTATACCAACTAAAATCACCGACACTTAAAGTATAGTAACCCGAAAATACATACACATTATACTTTGGCACAAACCGATCTGCAGAATCTAATCCATTAACAACGTTCACAACGTTATCCATTGAGGCCTGGTCTAAGGTTCGATTTAGAAAAGCTGCACCAGGAGCTAATTTTATTTTATCACTTAAGTTTAGGTTGCCATCAATGTTCAACCCTTTGAACACAGGATTGTATCGCGTGAATTGGTTTTTCTGTTGACCTGCCAATCCTTTGATCACCCAATTATCGTTCAACTGATATTTTAAACTGATTCCGAATGTTGCGTAATCCAATCCAAGCCCTCTATCTTCATAACTTCTAAAAACAATTCCGCTTCCATACTGCTCATAAAAATATCCTCCGGTTACAGTGAGTTTTCCTATTTCCTTTTGAAGATTAAAATATCCGATTCCGGCACCGGTGTAAGAACCACTTGGATCAAAAAGATTTGAATTATGAAAAGCATCAAACCTAATGTGAGCATTAAATCCGGCGATGCTGTAATTTACTGTTAGCCATGATTCAAGCCCCGATAAATAATTATCGTACTGTGGAGTGTTGCTTGCACCAATCAAAGAATCTCTCTGAAATATTTTTAAATCGGTTTGCAAATCACCTGAGAGTGTTCCGTACTGTGCAAATATTTTTGGGGAAATGAAAATTAAAAATGTAAGAAAAAAAATCCGTTTCATCAATCAATATTGTGTTGTGGCAAATATAACTTTAATGTGAGAAGCGTAATTTTTGAAACCCGGCTTGAGATCAATAATATTCTCACCATAAATTTTTTGGTAATAAATTTGCCAAGTACGTTTTAAAATATTTAAATGAAAAAGAGCTTTCTGTTAGCTGCCCTAATTTCCTTTTCAACTTTTCAATTCTGTCTTGCTCAGGATAAAAAACTTCCTTCAGTTACTGTTTCTGATGTGGATGGAAATAAAGTTGACATCAGTACACTTACTGACAGCGGTAAAATTATCATACTTGATTTTTGGGCAACTTGGTGCGTACCCTGCAAAAAAGAGTTAACAAATATTATGGAACTTTATCCCGACTGGCAGAAAAATTACAACGTAGAATTAATTGCCGTTTCAATTGATGATGCGCGAAATACCACCAAAGTAAAGCCTACTGTTGAGGGATTAACCTGGCCGTATCGTGTTTTAGTGGATCCCAATGGAGATTTAAAACGCATTCTTGGTTTTCAGAATATACCTTATGTACTCGTGGCAAAAGATGGAAACATTGTTTACCAACATACAGGTTATGTTGAAGGTGATGAGTTTGAATTAGAAGAGCAACTCAAAAAGATTGCAGGGAAATAATCACTTCCAATTCTGATCTTAAATAAAAATCCCCGTCAAAAAATTGACAGGGATTTTTTTATAGATAATTTTTTAACTTAGTCTTTGCTGAAAGTTTTTGTTGCAACTTCTTTTCCATTGCTGAAGATGCGAACAAAATAAATACCTTTCTTTAAATCACTTACTGGAATTGCAACCGACTTTACTCCGTCTTGAAGATTCACAGTTTTTATTTTTTGACCTACCACATTATGAATGTCAATTGAATTAATTTTTTTGCTTGCATCAAGATTCATGTACAAAACATCTTTTGCAGGATTTGGATAGATTGAAACAACTTCAGTATTTACATCACTGATTCCTGTAGGATTTGTAACAACATCAACGGTAAGTTTAACATTAGCATTCGCACTGTCACTAATATCGTATGCATTTAAGTGATAAGAACCTGTTCCTACAACATCATTTGCAAAAACATTAAGCTTCAATAGCCCTTGCGCATTAGCTGCAATTTTTACAGTCATGCTGCTTGTGCCGGGAGCATAACAATTATTATCATCGCAAACTGTTGTGTACCAACCTTCAGGTTCAACATCAGCATACCGGACCCATTTAATGGTTCTCTCAACTGATGAATTGTTTTGTATATAAGCGGCAGCATCTGAAAATTCAGCTGCAGGAAAACTCAATGAAGCATAATCGGGAGCTATTGAAAGTATTTGTGAGAAGGTTGTTAAGAAACTTGCCATAACCACAATAACCAGAAGTAATGTTTTTTTCATTTTCTAAAATTTAACTTGGGCAAAAATAGCAAATTTTTCATTGTAAAAACCTATCTGTTAAAACTTAAGGCAACTTTAACCAAATTATAAGATTAATTAGTCCCCGATTCTCGAGATCATCTTCTAACTGATAATTGTTAATGTTTTGAAAAATTAGTTACGTCGAAAAAATAAATCAAACAATATTAAGTACTGATTCTACCTTATTTTCACGGCATTAATTATTAATCTTAAAATCAAAAATTAATACATCATGAAAAAATTTACTCAGTACGTATTGTTACCTGTTTTCTTTATGTTGCTTACAGAGTTGTCATTTTCACAAACAACAATTTTGAGTACCGATTTCGAAACAAGCCTACCTGCAGATTGGTCACAAACTACATTGGCAGATGATGGTGGCTGGCTCTTTGGTATCAAT
>JBKJNS010000170.1:0-3870 GCA_046593455.1 Chitinophagales bacterium
GAGTGCTCTGCCATGGCAACAAAATATTTAGGATCACCTTTCGACATCCACGGCGGTGGAATGGATTTACTTTTTCCGCACCATGTAAGTGAAATTGCTCAAACGAAAATTGCAACCGGAAAAGCCACAGCAAAATATTGGATGCACAACAACATGATCACCATTGCCGGGCAAAAGATGAGTAAATCATTGGGTAACACGATTACCATTCGGCAGATGTTCAGCGGAGATCATCCATTGTTGCAACAAGGATTTTCTCCAATGACGTTGCGCTTTTTTATTCTGCAAACTCATTACCGAAGCACCCTTGATTTCTCGAATGATTCATTGAAAGCAGCAGAGAAAGGTTTGCAGCGATTGATGAGTGCCATTGTAACTTTGAATAAAATTTCATTTAAAGAAAATGAAAGTGATTTTGTTGCAGGAGAAGATGCAAAAGTTAGTGAGTTATGCAACTCAACCATTGAGTACATGAATGATGATTTGAATACTGCAATGGCATTGGCTTCATTGTTTGAATTGGCTACAAAAATATTTTCGTGGCAAAATGAACAACTGAAAATTTCTTCCATCAAAAAAGAAACTTTTGATTTGGTGAAGAAAACTTTTTCGGTTTTTATAAATGAAATCTTTGGATTGAAAAATGAAAAAGCTACTGGTGATTCAAAGATGAATGAAGTAATGGAACTGATGATTTCACTTCGCAAAGAAGCAAGAGAGAAAAAAGATTTTGCGACTTCAGATAAAATCCGTGATGAACTTTTGAGAGCAGGGATTCAATTGAAAGATGGAAAGGAAGGAACGGTGTGGGAGATTTCATAGTTGAATAATTACTGCTCCTGCTTTCAGATTTTTTTTCAATGCACTTTTTATTTTAGGAAGGAGTGGTTCAATATTTTGAAATGAGTTTGACTTAGCGTGCAGAACTAAAATGGCAAAGGGATACTTCTCAAAGTTTTGTTGATGCTGTAAATTTTTATCAAACGTAATTAACACTTCAATCTTTTCTTCTACCATTAATTTCATCAACTCACCATTCTTCTTACTCTGCCACCCAATATCGCGAACTGTAGCAGCAATATGTTCTACAGAAAGTTGCTTCTTTAATTTCTTTGGAAGATTCTCATCGAGCAAGAGCTTCATAAAATTCGGGAAGCTTTTTAGAAGTTAAAAGTTGTTCGGCAAGTTCCAGAACTTTTATCGCTTGCTCTTTTCTTCCAAAGAAATACCTTCTTCAAGATGGTCAAATAATGATTCAACCGGAACCCGAGTGCCTCTAAAAACAGGAGTGCCACCCAATGTTTCAGGATCAATTGTAATTATTTCAAAACTCATTGATTCAGATTTACTTTTCAAAATTACAAATCATTCTTTGCTCACCCTTTAAGTTATGCGAAAAGAAAATAAGTTTACTAATTCACCACCCTCGAATCGAATATAAAATTCTCAACTCCTCTCAATTTTATTTTCTTAAAATCTTTATGTGCAGTGTTCAAAATATAATTATACTCCATTGGAATTATTGATGAAGGAATTTTGAGTACTGCAGAAGTATTTGCACGAATCCATTCGTTACCTAAATGCTGTGTGTGAATGAAGTTTTTTCTTTCCTTCCAATTCTTCATCAGTATTTTTAAAAATATTTCTTCGCACTTTAACTGGTCGGGGATTTCAATCACCATTGTTTTAAAAATCTGAGAGTTGCCTTCGCCGCTTCTGTGAACAATATTTTCGAGGCATGCAAGTGCACGAGATGCAGAAGTGTAAATAACAAAATTTCCTTTTGAATTCCAGCGTGCTTCATTTCCCGAAGCAGTTAATTCTTTCGACCATCTCTCATGCACGATGCGAAAAACTATCATAAGCAATTATGCAAGATCGCCCCACTCGATGCGCTTGAGTTCATTAATGATTAAATCAATGCCACCCGAAGTGTTCATCATTTTTACCGGCTTCACATTTCCCAAACCATAAGAGGGTTTTTCGAGCCAGCGATGAAAAGAATCATCATCACCAAATACATGGATGCCTTTGTTGTGCAGCGCCATTAACTTTAATACCTGCTCACTTTGTGCAGGATTTAATTTCTGCTTTGATTCTTTGTAACGCATAAGTGATTTAAGTGATACATGAAACAAATCTGCCAACTGTTCTTTTTTTAAATGAAACATCGAAGTCAAATCAAAAAATTTAGTTGCATGAATGCCGGCTGCTGCTTCATTAACCATTGAGAGTTCATCTTCAAAAACCATATATGGCTTGGATGCTTTTGATTTTTTATTTTCTGTTTTCATATTTTATAAAATTTCAACAAGCCAAAGATAAGACATTTGTCTGATGTTTAAAGACATTTGGAAAATTTATTTTTCAGTTCACAAACCATATTTATCAACGAGGTAAATCAAGGCCGCCATAGCAGCAGCGCCTAATTCGAGCTCACGCTTATTTACATTTTCAATTACATCACTTGCTGCATGGTGATAATTAAAGTAGCGTTGCGAATCAGGTGACAATCCGCTGAGCACTTTGCAGAATCCGCGAAGATGCCCTATGTCGGCGCCATCACCACCGGGCCCGAGTTCATGAATGTGATAGGGCTCAAAGAGTGGTTTCCAGGTTTGAATTTTTAAGATAGCCAATGAATCGCCGGTGAAACCAAAACCTTGCGGAATAAATCCGCCCGCATCAGATTCAATGGCGAATAAATGTTTTTCATTTTTCGATCTGGCTTCATCGGCATATTTTTTTCCACCCTTACCGCCATTCTCTTCATTCATAAACATTACGGCACGAATGGTATGCTTGGGCGCAATTCGCAACCCTTTAAAAATCCGCAATACCTCAATTGACTGCACACAACCTGCACCATCATCGTGTGCCCCTGTGCAGGCTCCTGCCTCCCATGAATCAAGGTGACCGCCAACGCTAATGTATTGATCAGGAAATTTTGATCCGGTTAATTCACCGATCACATTATAAGAAAGCACACTATCAGTCATCATCATACTTGTGTTGCGCAAATAAATTTTAAGATCTGGATTTTCTTTCAGCAACTCACTGAGTTTGTTTGCACCTATGGTGCTGATTGCAACAGCAGGATTTTTGGGGAATGAATCAACATAATGCATTGCACCTGTGTGCGGATAATCATCGATGGATGAAGTCATGGAGCGAACAATAGTTGCCACTGCACCATACTTTGCTGCCTGCGAAGGACCAGCCCATCTGTAGCCAACTGCTTCACCATAAGCATTGAACTGATTAATGAAAGCATCATTGAAAGGATGATTGTAAAAAACAATTTTGCCTTCAATATTTTTTCTTCCCAATGAATCCATTTGCTTAAAATTCTTGATCTCAATCACTTGCGCTTTCAATCCGTTCTTTCCGGTGCCTATTGAATTACCCAATGCAGTAACAGCAAAATTTGTTTTGCCGCCTTTTGTTTCGGCATAGCAAACTTCTTTTTCACCACGCACCCAATGCGGAACATAGCAGGGTTGCAACCATACTTTATCAAACGCGTTTTGCTCCATTACTTTTTTCATCAACTCAACTGCTTGTGCTGCTTGCGGTGAACCGCTTAACCTTCCGCCAATGGCAGTAAGATCAGAAAGTGTTTGATAGCACTGTGATTTTGTAAGCGCAAATTCAAAAATTTTTTTGAAAGCGATTGAATCTGTGTTTTGTGATTTTGATTGGAAGGGAAAAACACAAGCCCAGAAAAATGAAAGCAGCAAAATTTTCTTCATGAAGAATTATTTAGTGGTAACAAAAATAACTTTCGATTCTTGTAATGAAATTATACTTTGAAGATTGAATCGCAAAGGCATGATAAACCAATACCTTACTCATCTTTACATGGATTAG
>JBKJNS010000245.1:0-4453 GCA_046593455.1 Chitinophagales bacterium
GGGGAAGGGAATGGACTGATTGATTTGAAAACCGACATCTTTATTAATGCTGTTGTATTGCCCATATTGCAGATTGAAATCTGTTTTTGGCAATTCAAAAAATGATTTTTTTAAACTCTGAGATGAAAGCACATTAAGCTGCTGCGCCTGCATTTGCAAATTGTTTTTATGTGCTATTGAAACTGCATCTTCAACAGTGAGTGACCGCACCCCCGACCCCTCTCCCAAGGAGAGGGGGGTAGTTTGTGAATTTGCGTTTGTGAATGAAAATATGCCAAACAATAAAACAACCGCTGTGATATTTATTTTGTTTTTTCTTTTACCTGAAAAAATAATGTAAAGCAAAGGCAAAACAAAAAGTGTGAGAAAGGTTGCTGAAAGCAAACCGCCAATCACAACTGTTGCCAAAGGTTTTTGCACCTCTGCACCTGCACCATGTGAAAGTGCCATTGGTATAAAACCTAATGATGCAACGGTTGCTGTCATTAACACAGGTCGCAAACGGATTTTAGTTCCCTGCAAAACTCTTTGTATTGCATCATGCACTCCGTCTTTTTCTAGCTGGTTAAATGTGCTGATAAGGACAATGCCATTCAATACCGCCACACCAAACAAAGCAATGAATCCAACACCTGCCGAAATACTGAAGGGCATATCACGCAGCATCAAGGCGAAGATGCCACCAATGGCACTCATAGGAATTGCGGTGTAAATAAGTGTTGCCTGTTTGACAGAAGTGAAAGTGAAATAGAGCAACATAAAAATAAGTGCAAGTGCTACCGGCACTGCAATCATTAATCGTGCTGATGCAGCTTCAAGGTTTTCAAAAGTTCCGCCATAAGTATAATAGTAACCTTCGGGGAGTTTTACTTTCTGGTCAAGCTGCTCCTGAATTTCTTTCACCACACTTGCTACATCTCTGCCTTTTACATTAAAACCAACAACAATTCTTCGTTTACCATCTTCACGGCTTATTTGTGCAGGACCCAATTCCATTTTTATTTCTGCAACCTGTGAGAGTGGAATTTGTTGTCCGTTTGGAGTTGGGATATAGAGGTGGTCTAAATCTTCAATGCTGTTGCGATGTGTGCTATCTAAACGCACTACCAAATCAAACCGTCTTTCGTTTTCAAAAACAACTCCTGCTTTACCACCTGCAAATGCAGTGCTTACAATGTGATTGATTTCTTCAATGTTCAAACCATAATTTGCAATTTGTGTCCGGTTGTATTTGATTGCAATTTGCGGAAGACCTGCAACACGCTCCACACTTGGTTCAGTAGCACCATCAATTTTTTGAATTACGGCTGAAACACGATTAGCATAATTAAGAAGTGTGTCCATGTCTTCACCGAAAATTTTAACGGCAACATCCTGACGAATACCTGTCATCATTTCGCTGAAACGCATTTGTATGGGTTGGTTTTTTTCAAAGAACACACCGGGTATTGCTTCTAATTTTTCAGTGATTTCATCTGCTAATTCATCATAGGATTTTTCTACTTTCCAATCATCTATCGGTTTCAGAATTACCATTAAGTCGGTTGCTTCGGGTGGCATAGGATCAGTAGGCACTTCGGCACTTCCTGTTTTTCCGACTACCATTTTTACTTCATCAAATTGTTTGATAATCCGTGATGCCTGCATACTTGTTTCAATGCTTTGCGACAAGGAAGAACCTTGAGGAAGGATGCAGTGAAAAGCATAATCACCTTCGGCAAGATTGGGAAGAAATTCACCTCCCATTCTTGAAAAAAGAAAAACACTGAGGGCGAAAACTGCCACAGTTATTCCTATCACAATTGTTTTTGTTTTTATTGCTTTTTTCAAAAGGGGTGCATACAAGCGTTGAAAGAAATCCATCATTCTGTCTGAAATGTTTTTTTTGTGCGTTGTTTTCTTGCTCAAAAAAAGTGATGATGCCATTGGAATATAAGTGAGTGAAAGAATGAATGCTCCAAGAATGGCAAACGAAACTGTTTGTGCCATTGGACGGAACATTTTTCCTTCAATTCCAATTAATGAAAGAATTGGTAAATAGACAATGAGAATTATTATTTGCCCGAAAGCTGCCGAACTCATCATTCGTTTGGCACTTTGAAAAACTGTTTCGTCCATTTGCTTTTGTGTCAGTTTATTTCCTTCTGCCTGCAAATGGCTTTGACTGATGCGGTGAAAAATACTTTCTACAATAATTACTGCCCCGTCCACTATCAAACCAAAATCAATTGCACCCAAACTCATGAGGTTGGCACTTACGCCAAACACATTCATCATACCCAAAGCAAATAACATGGAAAGCGGAATAGCAGATGCCACAATTAAACCAGCACGGAGATTTCCAAGAAATAAGACAAGAACAAAAATTACAATCAATGCGCCTTCCATTAAATTTTTCTCTACTGTTCCTATTGCCCGGTTTACCAAATCGGTTCTATCTAAGTAAGGTTCAATGACTACATCAGGTGGTAAAGATTTTTGAATGGTTTGCATTTTATCTTTTACCCTGTTTACTACATCGGCGCTGTTTGCGCCTTTTAACATCATCACCACGCCACCTACTGCATCCACTTCACCGTTGTATGTTAATGCACCGTAACGAACGGCACTGCCAAAGCCCACATCGGCTACATCTTTAATTAAAACAGGAATACCGTTTGGACTGTTCTTCACCACAATGTTTTTTACATCATCTATTGAACTCACCAAACCCACTCCGCGAATAAAATAAGCGTTTGGTTTTTTGTCAATGTATGCACCGCCTGTGTTTTCGTTGTTTTTTTCCAATGCCGAAAAAATTTCGGGGATGGAAACATTCATTGCTAAAAGTTTGTCGGGGTTTACTGCAACTTCATATTGTTTGAGTTTGCCACCGAAACTATTTACCTCTGCAATTCCGGGTGTGCCGTAAAGTTGCCGCGAAACAATCCAGTCCTGCATGGTTCGCAAATCCATTGCAGAATATTTTTGCTCACTTCCTTTTTTCGGGTGGATGATGTATTGATACACCTCTCCCAATCCCGTGCTAACGGGTGCTAATTCGGGAGTCCCGATTCCTTTTGGAATTTTTTCTCCTGCCTCTTTTAGTTTTTCATTAATAAGTTGCCTTGCGAAATACACATCTACTTTATCGTCAAACACCACAGTAATCACCGAGAGGCCAAACCGTGAAATGCTTCGCAGCTCTTCCAAGTCGGGAAGGTTGGCAATGCTTTGTTCAATGGGGTAGGTAACCAATTGCTCTACCTCTTGCCCTGCAAGGGTTGGGCAAAGCGTAATTATTTGCACCTGGTTATTTGTAATATCAGGCACGGCATCAATCGGCAACTTTGTGGCACTCCACACTCCCCAAATAATGAGTGCAAAAGTCATTAAGCCAATAATGAACTTGTTGTTTATGCTGAACGCAATTATTTTATCTAACATTTTTGTTATCAGTTTAATAAATGAATGATAGCTCACGGTGAGTTAGCACTGTAAGCATTTTGTTGTTCCACTTTTAGCGGATCATCATAAATTTATTAACTGATTTTTGGCGGCTGCCAAATAGAGAATGATATCTCTGAAAAGAAAGATTGATAAAAAGGAGCAACCTGTTTGGAAGGTTGATTGAAGTGAATTTGCAAATCTGTAAAGTAATTTACAGTCATTGAAGTTGAACAACAGGCGCAAACACAAAAAGGCGAACAAAGATCTTGGAGTTGCTGATGGTGGTCTTGAGCGTGCTGAATATCAGAAGGTGTTTTGTGAGTTTGTACATTGCAACTGTCGGCGCAGGGAACAAATACAAGCGCAAGCAGGAAAACTGCTAAGAGTGTTGCGCATACTTGTTTTAATCTTTTCACGGGTGCGAATATAGGGGAAAGTTTTCTACGGAGCGGGTGCGGTGGGGTAAAATAAATGTGTTTCCAGAAGCTTTAATTCGTGTTTGCCATTGTTTGCGGTAGTGAGGTAATCTTTTTTAAACCCATGCATGCTAAAAACTTTTGTATTCATTTTTATAATGTTAAAACTCCTTTAATTTAAAAGATGCTTAATTAAAATAAATGAACCACCTACTAATACTACCGAGCCAAAACTAAATGCAACTAATTTCCTTACTTGTTGTGAACCTTTGAAAACAGCAATAAATAATTTCACAATAGTGTTGCTGAGTATGGCTATAACAATTACGCTGACTGCTAAATCAATTTTAGAATTGGCTAAGGCAAACTTTGACATGCTGATTGAAATGGCATCTACATCCGTTAAGCCGGAAATTAATCCTGAAAGATAAAGTCCCTTTGTACCTAAATAAACATCTGCATAATATACCATAAGCGATATTCCAATGAACAGCAAACCGAATGACAATGCGTTGATGATATTTAATGGATTGCCTAACTGAATTTCCTGCTTTGCAACATTCCCCGCTGAATTTCTGATAATCAGATATGCTGCGACTCCGCCTGTA
>JBKJNS010000313.1:0-2621 GCA_046593455.1 Chitinophagales bacterium
TGGACAAGCAGGTACTATTGTTCGCATGATGTATGAAGGGCTGAATGATTATGATGAAAGTGAACTTATGAAGGTTCATTTTCAGAATGGAAAAGAATATCAAAAGGATATTTACAATAAGCTGCTGATGAATGTTAAAAAATTCGGGCCACATAAAATTGCAGTGAATAAAACTTATTTTTCTCTTATTGGTAAAGTTCAGTTTGCAATTGTTAAAACAACAAAGGACGGAATGGTAATCGGTGTTAACGCAAAAGCGGTTAAAGATGCAAAGAGCAAAGATTTTGTTCCGGCAAAAAATTTAGGGAGCGATAAAATCACGCATAAGATTATTCTCAACGATGAGCGTGAACTCAACACATCGGTGATAAAAGTTCTCAAAGCATCTTACGATAAAAATTGATCCGCAGTCTGTTTCGTCTTCTTTTCTCTTTCATATGTAATTGTTTGAGACAATATTGAATGGCAACTTTCGCCGCTTATCTTTGCGCTCCGTTTTAATTTCCTCAGAAAAGAAATTTTAAATGTCAAAGATTACAGCAGCCATCACGGGCATTAATGCATGGTTACCCGAAACCGTTCTCACCAATGCCGACCTCGAGAAAATGGTTGACACCACAGATGAATGGATTGTCTCACGAACCGGTGTAAAAGAACGCCGCATACTTAAGGGCGAAGGAAAAGGAACTTCCACCATAGGCGCAAATGCAGTGCAAGGCTTGCTGAAGAAAACAAATACCAACCCCGATAGCATCGAACTTTTAATCTGCGCTACAACAACTCCCGATATGCAATTTCCCGCCACCGCAAATGTTATCTGCGATATGGTTGGTTTAAAACATGCATGGGGTTTCGATTTAAATGCTGCCTGTTCAGGATTTCTTTATGCACTAACTACTGCTGCAAGAATGATTGAATCGGGTGCCATTCGCAGAGCAATTGTTGTGGGAGCAGATAAAATGTCGAGCATCATTGACTATACCGATCGTGCCACCTGCATCATCTTTGGCGATGGCGGCGGCGCTGTTTTATTAGAACCCAATTCCAACGGCCTTGGCATACAGGATTGCATTATGTACAGTGATGGAAGCGGAAAAGCACACCTTCACCAAAAAGCAGGCGGGTCAGCAATGCCGGCATCAAAAGAAACTGTTGAACAACGTTTGCATTATGTATATCAGGAAGGGCAGGCAGTTTACAAATTCGCTGTGAGCAGAATGGCAGATGTGGGTTACGAAATTTTAACCAAGAATGGTTTAACATCCGATGACATTGCATGGCTGGTGCCGCATCAAGCAAACAAAAGAATTATTGATGCCACCGCACGCAAGATGGGATTGCCCGATGAAAAGGTGATGATCAACATTGAGAAGTATGGGAATACCACCAATGGCACCATCCCCATTTGTTTATGGGAGTGGGAAAAGAAATTGCATAAAGGCGATAACATTATCCTCTGCGCTTTCGGTGGCGGATTTACATGGGGAGCGGTGTGGGTGAAGTGGGCGTATGAGTCTTGAGTTGTGAGTAGTGAGTTGTGAGTTGTGAGATGTGAACTCAGTGAAATTAAGTTTGAAAACAGCTTTAAATTTTTTCATTCAAATTATATAAACCTAAAACAGAATAAATAAAAACTCAGTACTCAGTACTAAATACTCAGTACTATTATAAAAATGGCAAGCACATCAGACATTAAGAAGGGATTAACGATTGATTATAAAAATGATCTTTATACAATCGTAGATTTTCAGCACGTGAAACCGGGTAAAGGTGGCGCATTTGTTAGAACAAAATTAAAAAGCATTACCACCGGCAAAGTGGTAGATCAAACATGGAACTCGGGTGAGCAAATTAATCCCGTAACAGTATCAAGAAGAAAATACCAGTACCTCTACAAAGATGAAACAGGTTATAGTTTTATGGATCAAAATACTTTTGATCAGGTTACACTTGCCGAAGAAATGGTAGTGGGTCACGAGTTTTTAAAGGAAGGTCAGGATGTTGAAATTTCTTTTCACGCTGCTACCGATAAGCCACTCACTTGCGACTTGCCTATACATGTTATTCTCACACTCACTTACGCCGAGCCCGCAGTAAAAGGCGACACGGCTAACAACCCGATGAAAAAAGCAACGCTCGAAACCGGCGCCGAAATTTTAGTTCCCATGTTTGTGAATGAAGGAATTAAAATTAAAGTGGATACACGCACAGGGGAATATGTGGAACGGGTGAAGGAGTAATTAATTGAAAGTGGAAAATGGAAAAAGGAGAGTTGAAAGTTTTGGACTCTCTAAATACGAAGTGAATTGCTGGTGATGAACCGGCCATTTTAATTTTCCCCTTCGAAAATTTTCTAACAAAGGAATTTATTTGGGCGCAAAAAATATTTCCCCTACCCTGTAACTTTTCATTTCCCTTCAACGACTTACCATCATTATCAGGAAAGAATTTCTTCCCGCCTTTCCTTAAAGAACCTAAAAACAAAAACTCATGAAAAATTTTCTGCTCAACGCAGCATGGCTATGCTTTGCCATTCAATTAAAAGCACAATCGGCGAACAACAATTCGCTAAACAACATTACCGGGAAAATCTTCGACGAAAAAAATTCGCCGGTGGAATT
>JBKJNS010000459.1:0-2795 GCA_046593455.1 Chitinophagales bacterium
TACGGCCGGCTATTCTGTTAAGCATTTCTGTATCGCGCATGAGTGCTCTATGTGGGAAAAACGAGGCATGCATCACAAACTCATTCAACATATATTTATTTGGCTTCGAAAATTTAGTTCCCTGAGAAACAACAAAGATAATTGAAGCAGACAGCATCTTATATCTTCAATCACAAAATTGCTTTTAATTATTCGTTGCGAAAACGGAAAACTTATCTTTGTAAAAATTAACCGCTCCCTATTTTTCATAATGCGCATTTCCTACATCATTCTTATCGCTTTTGTTGCCCTCATAATTGTGTTAATTTATTTTAAGATCAGCAGCAATTCAAATTCATCGATTCAAAACAGTAAAAAGCCAGGCAGCGGCGATGCTGTAATGGCTGAAATATTAGTGTTAAAAGATACGCTGCTTCAATATCAGATACAATCAATAGGTTCGGTTAAAGCAAATGAAGAAGTAAATATTGTGAGTGAACCTGCAGGCAAAATCAGAGGTATTTATTTTAAGGAAGGAAACACTGTTTCTAAAGGAACATTACTTTTTAAGTTAGATGATGCCGAATATGTGGCAAGAAAAAAGAAACTTGAATCTGAAATCAAACTTGCTTCTGACAATGAGTCGAGGTACAAAATTTTGAAAGAGAAAGGCGGCGTGAGTGCACAGACTTATGAAGAAGTTGCCAATCAACTGCAAACATTAAAAGCAGATTTGGAGTTGATCAATGTTCAACTTTCTAAAACAGAAATTCGCGCACCCTTTACCGGAAAAGTTGGTTTGCGAAATGTGAGCGAAGGTGCTTATGTAACTGCTAATACTATTCTTACTTCTCTACAGGATATAAGCAAAACTAAAATTGATTTCACCGTGCCCGAGCGATACGCAGGTTTGCTAAAACCTCAGCAGCAAATATCTTTTACGGTAGAAAATGATTCAACAAACTATTCGGCAATAATTGTTGCAAGCGATCCTTCGGTAAATACTTCAACCCGTTCATTGCATGTTAGAGCAATTGCGGCGAACTACAATCAAAAATTAATTCCGGGAATGTCGGCAAGAATTTCAATTACACTTGGTGAAAACATTCATTCTATTCTGGTACCAACCAGTGCCTTGATACCCATTACAAGTGGCTACAAAGCATTTGTAATTAAAGATGGAAAAGCTGCTTCGCGAAATCTTAAAACAGGTGAAAGAGGTTCAACCACTGTTGAGGTTATCGAAGGTTTAATAGATGGTGATTCATTAATTACCACCAACCTTTTAATGATGCGGCCCGATTTGAAAGTAAAACCAGTACCCATTAAATAATTTGATTCTTTTATGAACACTTATTTAACTCTGGCTAAAGAATCTTTTACCGGCTATTGGAATTATTTGTTGAGTGAGGTTCTGCATCCTTCATTCCACAATTATTTTTATTGGCTCATAGCTCTTTCACTTTTCTGCTGGTTGTTAGAAATTATTTTTCCGTGGCGAAAAAATCAATCCATCATTCGCAAAGATTTTTTTCTAGACGGCTTCTACATGTTCTTTAATTTTTTTCTTTTCTCTCTCATCGGCTACAACGCACTATCAAACATCGGAGTAAAACTATTCAGTGACTTTCTTTCACTTTTTGAAGTGAGCAACATTGTAGCAATTAGTGTTCAAAGTTTTCCAATGTGGGCTCAACTGCTTTTGCTTCTTGTTGTAAAAGATTTTATTGACTGGAATGTGCATCGCGTTTTACACAGAGTACCACAACTGTGGGAGTTTCACAAAGTGCATCACTCAGTGGAAGAAATGGGATTTGCTGCTCACCTTCGTTTTCATTGGATGGAAACAATTGTGTACCGCAGCATCGAATACATTCCTCTTGCAATGATTGGCTTTGGTATTAATGACTTCATCATTGTTCATATTTTCACATTGGCAATTGGGCATCTCAACCATTCAAATTTAAAAATTTCATGGGGGCCTCTCAAATATCTATTCAACAGTCCGCAGATGCACATTTGGCATCATGCAAAAATTTTACCTCAGCAATACGGTGCAAACTTTGGTTTAACTTTTAGCTTGTGGGATTATATTTTTGGCACTGTACATTGGCCTGGTAGCGGAAGAGATGAAGTACTTGGCTTTGAGCAATCAGAAGTTTTTCCAAAAACATTAATCAAACAAATGACATTTCCTTTCACTAAAAAATAACTCCCATGAAAAATTTTCTCTTTTTAGCTTTTATCAATCTTTCATTTTTTAGCTGCGCCCAAAACAAAACAGATGGTGCTTACAAAGATTTGGATAACAAAAGTTTCGCAGAAAAAATGAACGAACCCGATGTGGTGATCATTGATGTACGCACGCCTGAAGAATTTGCTAACGACCATATTCCAAATGCGAAGTCAATCAATTTATACGATAAAGATTTTTCAACGCAATTAGATGCACTCGATAAAAGCAAAACTTATTTGGTGTATTGCCAGAAAGGAGGCCGGTCTGCAAATGCATCAAAGCAACTAACAGACAAGGGATTCAAACAGGTTTACAATCTTGAGAATGGATTTTCGCAGTGGAATGGTGCAGTTGAAAAATGAAATTCTTTTTTCCTTTCACAAATAAATTTTTGAATGAACCAAAAAATTTCTACCGATAAAGCGCCTGTTCCTGTAGGATTATATCCGCATGCAAGAAGAGTAGGTAACCTGCTTTTCTTAAGCGGCATTGGCTCACGTGAAGCAGGCACTAATAATATTCCGGGAAATGAATATGATGAGAACGGAAAATTATTGAAGTATGATATTGCTGCACAGTG
>JBKJNS010000098.1:0-3246 GCA_046593455.1 Chitinophagales bacterium
TTTGGTGAAGGCGGTGCCGGAACTTACAGCGATGGAAAACTTTACACCCGCAGCACCAAGCGCGGTGATGTGAATGTGATTTTAGAATTACTTGTGATGCATGGTGCAGGTGAAGAAATTTTGTATGAAGCACATCCGCACATTGGAACTAATAAGTTGCCGCAGATTATTGAAAACATAAGGCAAACAATTTTAAATAATGGTGGTGAGTTTTATTTTGAAACGCGCCTCACAGATTTTATTCTCGAAGAAAATAATTTAAAAGGCATCATCACACAATCTGTTGTTGATGGGACTGAAAAAGAATTTAGTGCAGAACATCTCATTCTCGCAACCGGACATTCAGCCAGAGATATTTATCAATTGATGGATAAAAAAAATATGATTATCGAAGCAAAACCTTTTGCTATGGGTGTGCGTGTGGAACATCAGCAGGAGTTGATTGACGGCATTCAATATCACTGCAACAATCATGATGAAGTTGCAGCGCAAAGAAAATTTCTTCCTGCATCATCTTACTCAATGGTGCATCAATCGAATGGGAGAGGTGTGTATTCTTTTTGCATGTGCCCGGGTGGAATTATTGCGCCGTGCGCAACTGCTGCAAATGAAGTAGTGGTTAATGGCTGGTCGCCTTCGAAAAGAAATAATCCGTTTGCGAATTCGGGAGTGGTGGTTGCAATTGAATTGGAAGATTTATCCCAAAGGGATTCCTTCGGAAAAACATTTTCTGCTCACGGAAAACTCGCAGGTCTTTATTACCAAATGCAATTAGAACAAATGGCTTTTGATGCCGGAGGAAAAACACAGGCCGCACCTGCACAGCGGTTAGAAGATTTTGTGAAAGGAAAATTTTCATCTTCATTACCAAAATCATCTTACCAACCGGGAATTACTTCGGCACCATTGCACGAACTTTTACCTCCTGCAATTGCGTCAAGATTAAAAGATGGATTTTCTGCTTTTGGAAAAAAGATGAAAGGATACTTAACAAATGAAGCAGTGATTCACGGAGTAGAATCGCGCACCTCATCACCCATAAGAATTCCGAGAGACAGAGAAACATTTGAACATGCGCAGATCAAAGGATTATTTCCCGTGGGTGAAGGTGCTGGTTTTGCAGGCGGAATAATTTCAGCAGCAATTGATGGACAACAATGCGCTTTGAAAATAGCTGTGATGATGGCTTAGATTGAGTGACTAAAGATATAAGATGTAAGACTTATTGCACAAGACTTAAGATCTAAGACTTAAGACAAAAAAATTTAATCCTCATTACCCATAACTCAAAACTCAAAACTCATAACTCAGTACTCAAAACTCACAACTCCTTCACAAACCGGTATCCTGCTTTTTTTGCTCCCCAAACTTGTTTGCCATCAGCATCCCAACCGCGATCCCATGAGAGCAGAAAATCTCTTTTGATAATTACTTCTGATGTTGCGAATGATGCGCCTCTTAAATTACTCGTGCAAGTTTTATCTCCTGTTTTCCCTCTGAAACTTCCATCTTTATTTTTATGAAGATAGATGGTGCAGCCATCACGTGAGATCAATGAATCGGTTGTGAGTGAAGAAATAAGTTCAGTGTTTTTCCATGTGCCGGTAAATCTTAAAGGTGATTTCATTTCATAAACATCACTGGAAATTGTTGAATCATCTTTCAATGCAACATGATAAATCCTTTGTCGGTATGGTTTCTCTTGTGATGAAGCAACTGCCTGTTCAACATAAAGCCAGAAGCCATCTTTTTTATCATTCCAAATAGGAGCCATGTGCAAAACGATATTAAAATATTCAGTGTCATTCTTTGCCTGCAATTCGCTGCTGAAATTTCCCGCCATAAAAGATTTCAGCATCAGCAAGTCGCGCACATTTAATTTTGGTTGCGCTGTGGATGAAGAATAAATAATTGCAATTAGAATTGTCGAAATGAAATATTTCATGATGTTGATTTTTTTACAAAAGTATTTTAGGAAATGAAGAAATTATTTGCAGGAGTAAGAAACTATTACAGATATATTTTTTTCAGTTCATCAACAACTTCAGCAACAGCGGGGCAAATCATGGTGTTGTGATAAGTGATTGAAAGTTTTTGCAAAATATTCCGCTGCTGTGTGTGCGGATAATTTCTGCAAGCCGAAGGACGGTCTTCATATACGCCGCAGTAATTATCACTTCCCAAAAATGGACAAGGCATTTTTTTGAAAACATAATCGCCATCTTCATCAATGCGTAAATATTTTTCGGTGAATGAAGATGGCTTTTCTGAAAAATGTTTTGCCAATCGCTCAATGTCTTTTCCTTTCAATAGCGGGCCTGTTGTTTTGCAGCAGTTAGCGCATTGCAAACAATCTATGTGCGTGAATGCCTGATCATGCAATTCATTGGTGACTAAATCGAGATTGGCAGGTTTTAATTTCTTTAGCCGATCCAGAAATTTTTTTGTCTCGGTCTTTTTGCTTTTCGCAATTTCAATTTGCTTTATGTATTCGGGAAGCATGGAGAAAATAAAATGCTGAACTCAGAATTTGAAACAAGTAACTTCACTTGGATTTGATCGATAGAAAAGCAAAGAGGAAACATCATCAATTTCATACTCGGGCTGTTTATCTTTTCCAAAACTTATCTGATCATCTTTTGCTCCTGTGGTTTTATTGATCTTTACCAAACCCCATTCTCCCTTATCCAATTTTGTATTCATGAACATAAAATTATCAGCGGAGGCCGATGCATTGTATCTCTTGGTAATCATTGCCATTTCTGCAGCGGCTGCACTCATGCTTGCAGTGCTTACCTGGTTGCACAATTCGCCAAAGCCCGCATACATTGCACGATAACCCGGATCAGTTTCATTTACTGCTGCACCTGTGAAAGCGGCTGATGCTGCGCCGTATCGCATGGCATCGTAAGAATGCAGCACTGCACTTATTCCGTAAACTGCTTTTGCAAAATTGCTGATGGTGGGAGCAGGGAAGTAGCTGTGATAAGTTTGCTTTCCCGAAAAATCAAAGAGCGTAATATTTTGGTTGGAAGAAAGAATCAAACCGTTTTCTCTTACTTCTAATAATTGCGGAGTTTCATTTCCATCGAACTTAATACCGCTTGCAATTGCGGCCATTGTTCCTGCATTCACATTTACTTTATAAAGTGAATTATCACTGGTAGAATAAGCATAAATATTTTTATCATCTTCTGCTCTCAAAACATTTTCAGTTCCCGATGCTTTAATTGATTTAGGAAAAAC
>JBKJNS010000135.1:0-3003 GCA_046593455.1 Chitinophagales bacterium
TTCAGCAGAAAGTTTCTTGCGGTAAACAACCATACCAACAATATTGATCATTTCCATTTCACATTCCTCACTAAATGGATTTACAACAGTAAAATTTCCTGCCGATGGGTTAGGCATCACATAAGGAAGATTAACCGTTTCATCATCATCAGTAAGTTGCTGGCGGTAATTATTAATTAGATAACAATTATAGGGATCGGAGGGGAAATTGTAGTTGTAGAGCACCTTAAAGGAATCAAGCTTGTCTCGGTATTGATCAATCAATGAAGTATAGGCAGGATCAAATATGAGATTGATATTTTGTTGTGGATCATTTGTGAGATCAAAAAATTCTTCCGTAGTACTTGTACATTCCGTCCATATGTATTGGTAATTCCATGAGCGTACAGAAAGCATCGTAGGATAACCATCAAATGTTCCGTTTTTTCTTAAGTACTCATAAAAGAATTGGTCACGGCTCTTTGAACCATCGTACAATTTCTTTAGTGAGAAACCATCAAGATTATATGGTGTGGCATCAATATTCGCAGCTTCTAAAACAGTAGGCAACAAATCGGTATTGAGAGAAAAATCATCGCTTACAATTGAGCCAGCTGTAAACCATGCGGGATATCTTATGAAGAGTGGAATACGTGTGCAGGGCTCATAAGAAAGTCGTTTTGAATACAAGGTATGTTCTCCGTATGCGAATCCGTTATCGCTGGTAAATACAATCATGGTGCTGTCAAGAATTCCCTGATCTTCTAATGCGTCAATTATTCTTCCCAGTCCATCATCAATGCCCTTCATTAATTCAAAATATAATTTGTACTGTCGGGGTAAACTATCTTCTATAATTCTGTGATCACCGATTTTATCAAGGTTTGAAGGATAATCATCAGGATATGGGTAAACATTTCCTGGATTCGGCATTACTTCATTGGAGTACAGATTTTCATATCCGGGCTGCGGAATTTTTACATCATGGGTAGCATAATATCCAATCCATAAATAAAAAGGCCTTGGAGCATTATTAATAAACCAAACGGCTGTATCAGTGAGCACCGTTGTGCTGTGGACATTAATATGAAATTGATTAGTGAAAGTAAAGTATTTGGTATAATAATCCGGGAGCATTGCCAACCAATAATCGTATCCGGGAAGAGGAGCAACCGTATAGAATTTTCCGAGTAAACCGCAATAATATCCCGAGTCATGTAAAATGCTTGCAACAGTTGGGATATTGATGTCGGGGTCGGTGCCATTATCAACGGCTCCATTTTTATGTGGGTATAAACCAGTTACCATTGTTGCGCGAGCAGGAGTACAAAATGAATTTACAGCAAAATGATTTCTGAAATTAACTCCTTCATCAATGATGCGGTCAATATTCGGACTTTGAAAAAATGATGGTCCAAAATTCTTTCCATATGTATCCCAACGGGCATCGTCTAAAACAAAATAAATTATGTTGGGTTTTGCAGCACTTGCAAGAGTTGTAAAATAGGAAGCAGGTGTCCAAATATTATCTGCTACTTTACAGGTACTTGCTTCATAAGTATAGGTTGAACTTGCCTGTAAACTTGTAAGAATAACATTATTAATATCAGTTGTAAAGAAGTATATCCATGCACCCCCATTGTAGCTATACCTGATTCTTATTGAATCAAAACTACAAGGCGCAGTTAAATTTATTTTTACTGAGCTGGAACTTAAAACATCAACATTAATAATGGATGGCAGGGTACAAGAAATGGTTGTACCTTTCTTTTTGCTAAAAGTACTTTTGGTACCGTCAGGGCATTTTGATCTTACTGCAAATTGATATTGGGTATTAGCCATAAGATTATTGAAAACATAAAAAGTATCGTTGATAGAATTTATGATGTTACTCCAGGTACCACCTACCTTTTTATATTTCAAACTATAGCTTGAAGCATTTGCAACAGGTTTCCAGTTAAGTTGTTCTGAACAGGAAGTTATATTAGTAACCGAAAGGCCGGTTGGTGCTGTTGCTGTACAAGTTTGAGAATAGCTTTTTTCAAAAGATGAAAATAGAATACATGCAATTAGTAGCTTATAAAATTTAGTCATGATATTTTTATGTTTATTAAAACTTTTGTAAAGGTAATTTTTTTGGATAGAATCAAAAATGATTGTAAAGCATTTGCTTAAGAGAAAAGTATGTAAGTTGATTCATACGCGATTCCAATTATTTTGGTTCTTTAAAAAAAGACCAATGGCTAATTATTTCAATCACTTGTTAATACGATTGTTTCCTTCTACATTTGCCGCTCCAAAAAAATTAGCAGCACAGAATGCCTACAGTACAACAAATGGTTCGCAAGGGAAGAATTGCGATTGAAAACAAAAGTAAATCTCGCGCCCTTAATTCAAGCCCGCAAAAACGCGGAGTTTGTACACGTGTGTATACCACAACCCCAAAGAAACCAAACTCTGCTTTGAGAAAAGTAGCAAAGGTTCGTCTTGTAAATGGCATTGAAGTAATATCTTACATACCAGGTGAAGGACATAATTTGCAAGAGCACTCAATCGTGTTGATCAGAGGCGGACGTGTGAAAGATTTACCTGGCGTTCGTTATCACATAGTGCGTGGTGCATTGGATACTGCGGGTGTTAATGACAGAAAGAAAAGCCGTTCAAAGTATGGAACAAAAAGACCTAAAGCCGGAGCAGCTGCAGCAGCAAAGAAAAAATAATTAATAAACACAAGTGCAAATTTTAATAATTCTTAATTCTGTTTGAAATAAAATCATGAGAAAGTCCCGCGCTAAAAAAAGACCACTCGATCCCGATCCAAAGTATAACGATCAAATGGTAACCCGTTTTGTAAATACTCTTTTGCGAAAAGGAAAGAAGACGATTGCATTTAATATTTTTTATGATACCGTTGACAAGATTTCTGAAACCACCAAAGAAAATGGTTATGAAATTTGGAAAAAAGCTATCGAAAATTTAATGCCTTCGGTTGAGGTTAAGAGCCGCCGTATTGGTGGTGCAAAC
>JBKJNS010000283.1:0-2959 GCA_046593455.1 Chitinophagales bacterium
ATCAGCACTCACTGAAAACGAAACCTGAAAAAAGCAATCTTCGTTTTTAATATTCTCTACTCCACCTGTGTTTAAGTTTATCAGAGTAAAAGTTAGTAGATGAATGTTCTTACCTAAACTTTCTCCGTGGGTTCTGTTTCGGATATTCAGTTTTAGATTTATTTCTTTTCCGGCTTTGTCAACCAAAACTTTGTCAAAAGATTTTCCTGACTGTAAGGGAATTTCATTGGCGTTCAAAGTGAATTCTTGGTCTAATGGAATTCGGTAATATGCTTTTCGTGTAACTACTGTTCCATCATCTTTATTGTAGGAATATCCTTTTATTTCATAAACCGCAACATTAGCTTTCACTTTGAAACCGTCTTTAGGAACTTGTGAAAAGCAACTGAATCCCATTGCTGATGGAAGAAAACTATTTGCCAATCCTATTTCTTCTTCAAAGTCCTCACTCATGTCAACTGGTGCTTTGCTGTCTTCTGTTTTTACAGGGTCATCAGTATTCTTTTTTTCTTCTTCAATTTTTTCTAAAACTTTATCTTCATCAGAAGAAGTTGAATCGGCTTTATCAAAAGTTGCGGCTCTCGGAAATAAAATTCCTGCACCGTACCTCAACCGTGGTGGCTCATTGATTAATATTTCTTCTCCGTTCTCCTGTATGTGTGGCTTCACAGGGTCGGGACCAATCAATTCCTGTTTTATAAATTTCAGAATATCGTTTCTCATTTTAATTGAGTTTTCTTTTTAGAAGTTCTCTGTAATCGTTTCGCCTTGATTCTGCAATAAGCAATATTAAACCATATCTTGCTCTGCTCATTCCCACATACAACAATGACTTTGCAACTTCACTTGTCAAATCTTCAATGTCTGTAATCACAACATAATTACTCTCCATTCCTTTGTATGATTGCACAGTTGCAAAGCCAAAAAATGTTTGTGTTAGTGCAATCTCACTTGTATTTTTTATTTCTCGAATTGTAAAACTGGAGAACGAATTTGAACAAGAGTTCTCAAATTTTCTTGGTGATACAATTATCAATTCATGCAATGGTAATCTGTTTTCAGAAAGTTTTTTCAACTGCTCTGCTAATAATTTCTTTTGCTCTGCTTCGTCTTTGTAGAAAAGATATTCTACCGGAATGCCTTCAAGATGTTCAAGCAAAAACGGTGGCTTTTCAAATCCTGAAATCAAAGAAGTTTCCTCTCCAACTTGTTTTGTGTTCCGGCAATTTATTTTCAAAAGAAAGTTTGAATGTTGTCCTGAACTTTTAAGCAAATCAATCATTTCCCTTTTTGAAAGTTGTGCATAGATGGCTTGCCTTTCAAAGTCTCCATAAATTTCCCAATTACCATTAGTCAAACCACCTGTTACCATTGAATCGAACAAACTCAAATATTCTTCTCTGATTAAGTCCTGTCCTTCATCAACTATCAACTTGTCAAATTTCTTGCTGATTCCTTTCTGATAAATGTCTTTAAGCAATGTCGGTAAATACTTGCTGTAAAAATCTTGTTTACTGCTTTGCGATTTATCGTAATCAAATCCCTTTGATTGTTCAAACAAAAAACTGTGCAAACTTGAAACTGTGATTTTCTCTTTCCATTCTTCAACTTGCTTTTGCATCCACTCACCAATTAAACGGTTGTAGCAAGTGAGAAAAACTGTTTTGCCTTCTGCTGCTGCTCTCACTGCTGATTCAAGTGCAATCATTGTCTTTCCCGTTCCGGCACTTCCTTGCGTAACACTTCTTTCATTGACTTGAATGGAGTCAAGAATTCTGTATTGCTCTTCTGTGTATTTATTTACTTCCTTGTCAAACTCTGCCAATCGTTCTTTTACTGTTCGCACTCTTTCAAAATCTCCTCTCAGGAAATCACACAACAGATTCAAATCGTTTACATTAGGCAAAGAATCCTTTTCTGAAAACCATCGTTGTCCTCTATGTTTCTGTGTAAACTGCTGAACTAAATTCCTAAAGAAAGCTTCTGTTCCGTTTTGAATTGAATCTTTATCAAGTATTTGGTACGGTTCATATTCAACACTGTGCCTATCAAAACTTATGTGTGGAAATGCGCAAAGAAAACCGGACAAGATTTTTGTGAATCTGTGCCCTTTTCCGAATTCTTTCTCAATTCCAGACCGTAAAGAGAACATTGCATCTCGTGCCTGATTGAACGGCCCCACATTGCTTGTGTTGGTAACATTGAATTTGTTTGTGTAATGCCAGACTCCGTCAATACATTTTACATCACCTCCTTTAACTTCTAGTATAAATATGCCTCCGCCTGGAATGAGAATCAGAAAATCAATTTCACCATACAAGCGGACTGTGTGTTGTGAAAGATTGAGTGAATGCAGCACAATCCAATCCTTCGTGAATAGACTGTGTTTGAAGATTTCAAAAAGCATTTTCTCACCTGTACTTTTACAGCTTTTGTCAATATATGGGGGTAATAGTTTCGCCATCAGATATTTTCTTTTTGGAGTAAGCGGTTTACATAACGAACATCGATGTTCTCCCACGCACTTGAAACCTCAATGACTTTCAAAACAATTACGCTTCCTAATCCTTCAATTAAAATTCTTTGATTTACAATCGAGCTGTCAGCAAACTCATGAATCTTCGCTTTAATTTTATCAGTGATAAAATCTGCCGCCTTCATTCTCCAACCTGTCATTTTCCGAATCGCCTCCCTTACAGTATTGATATTATCGTTAAGAAGAATTGAATTTGTCAGCAATGCTATGCTGATTAAGTCTGCGTTGTCATTGGGGCCAATCCTATTTTCGTCTTGTAGCCATGTTCTGATTGTAACTTCATGCTTCCTGCAATCATTCTTTCGCAATTCATCAATAAGTTTTTTGAAATCATTGTTGATGGAAATAAAGTATTCTTTCAGCAAGTCCTTCCATAAATCAGTCAATTGTTTCACTGCAGTCAAATCCTGTTTGTTTGTATTC
>JBKJNS010000404.1:0-3651 GCA_046593455.1 Chitinophagales bacterium
GTAAAATTTCTATTTCATTTTCTTCCTTCACCAATTCGAGTTGAATAAATTTTCTCACCTTTAATTTTATGGCATCAAAAAGACTTCGCATTACAGCAAGCAATTCCTCCTCAGTGCCTTCAGCTTTCAGCGGGTCTTCAAAACTCCAGAATAATATTTTTTCGGCCGAAGGAAGTATAGCGAGTTTTTCTAATTCATTTTTTGGAAGAAAGGAAATGAGGTAATCAAAATTCTGATGTTGCTTTATGTATTGGTAAATAGATTTGGTGTGAAACCAAAACGGGTCAAATCTTTTTTCTTCCATTACCTGCAGCATATAAAGATTGAGATTGCCAGCTATAAAACCTGCGCTGCTGGCAGTAAACATTTCATCACCGTACCGCTCGGTATAAGATGATGCTATTTGACTTAATGCAGCATTATCAGCGTCAACAAAAAGAATTTTTTTCATGTGATTTGGATTTTTTATGCAAAAGTCGAAGCGCGGTTTTATGGAATTGTTAACCAAAAATTTCTTTTTTAACAAACATTAAAAAATAAAATTCGGTAGCGCTTATCACATAAAAACTTAAACATGCAGTAACAATCACTTAATCTTTTGGGTGCATTCAACTTTTTGGTGCAAATAACTTTGCAGAAAAAAAATGCTGCGCATTTATACAACCCTCACCCCGCTAATTTTATTTTTCGCAATTTCTTTTTCAGCAGCACAATCAGGGTCCATTTCAGGAACTGTAAATGATGATGCTAATAATGAACCACTGATAGGTGCAACTGTTGCAGTAGTGAATTCATCGAGTGGTGCATCTACCGATCTTGATGGTAAATACAAAATTGATGGAGTTGCATTTGGTACTTACATGTTAAAAGTTTCTTACGTAGGGTATGATTCAAAAGAAATTTCGGGAGTAGAAGTTAAAGAAGGCGAATCAACAGCGCTCAATATTACACTCGGTGTTGCAAATTCAAATACCCTAACAGAAGTGGTGGTAACTGCCGAGGCAAGAAGAGAGAACATTAGCAGCCTGCTGGTTTCAAGAAAGAACAGCGCTGTAGTTTCAGATGCCATCAGTCAGGAAATGATTCGCCGCTCACCTGATAGAAATACCAGCGATGTATTAAAACGTGTAAGCGGCATCACCATTCAGGATAATAAATTTGTGGTGGTGAGAGGAATGAATGACCGCTATAATTCCGCCATGCTCAATGGCTCATTGTTGCCAAGTTCAGAACCCGATAGAAAAACTTTTGCATTTGATATTTTCCCGGCTGTGGTAATTGATAACATTACAGTGGTAAAAAGCTCTTCGCCAGATTTACCCGGTGATTTTTCAGGCGGATTAATTCAAATCAACACCAAAGAAATTCCTGACAAAAATTTTATTTCAGTAAAAGCCGGCGCAGCTTTTAATTCCATTTCAACTTTTAAATCATACAAAAGTTATGAAGGGGGCAAAACTGATTGGCTGGGATTTGATGATGGAACCAGGAATTTGCCCGATGGATTTGCTTCACCCGAAGAATTTCTTAAATTAGGTGTAGGCGGAAAAATTGAGCAGGCCCAAACTTTATTGAACACATGGGCGGTAAAGGAAAATAATTCAACACCATTAAATACCACACTGCAACTGGCAGGCGGTTTCAACATTCAAGGCAATCGAAATACAGGCTTCGGAGGAATTTTTGCACTAACACATAGCAGTGTGAGAAAATTTATTCCGGTTGATAGGTTTGATTATTACGGACAGGAAAATGCTCCTTCAGATACCATTTACAAATACAATGACAGCACTTACCAAAGAAATATTTTAGAAAGTTGCCTCGCAGATTTTGCTTTCAAGGTCAATGCAAATAATAAGTTTTTCTTCAATAATATTTTTTCTATCAACTCAACCGATCAAACAACTATTAGAAATGGCTATAGTTTTTCTCAGGGACTTTTCATAAAATCGAATGCATTTTATTTTGCAAGCAATCAAATACTTAATAGCCAATTGGGAGGTGAACATTTGATTGATAAAATTAAGTTGAGAATTAAATGGAGTGGCTATTACACCAAGTTGAAACGCGATGAACCTGATTACAGAAGAAACTTATATGCATCTGACTTGCTGGAGAATCCATTTTATGCTCAACTTTCGTCAAGCCCAAGTACAAATATTGGAGCTGGGTTACGATACTATGGACAAATTGATGATGCTGCAAAGGGTGCGAATCTTGATTTGAATTTTCCTTTTAAATTATTTAACAATACACAAACTTTAAAGGGCGGCGCTTCATTATACAGCGATGCACGCACAAGAGATGTGCGTGTGCTCACAACCTATATTTCAAGCCCCGGTGATTTTAATTTCAATTATTACTATGCTTCGCAGGATACCATTTACCAACCAGATCACTATAATGCTGTAAATGGTTTTGCTTTAAGTGAGGATAACACACCTACGAATCATTATGATGGAACAATCGACAATACTTCGGTGTATTTAATGTTTGATAATAGATTTACTGAAAAGATAAGATTGGTATGGGGAGTAAGAGTTGAAGATTATCATTACACACTAAATACATTCGATCAAAACAATCGACCGTTTTTACTTGACTCCGCCTATTTTGATTTTCTTCCTTCAGCAAATTTAATTGTGAGTGTTTTAAAGAATGCAAACCTTCGTTTCACTTTCAGTAAAACAGTTGCACGGCCTTCATATCGTGAATTGGCTAATGCGCCCTTCTATGATTTTTTGCAGAACGTGACGTACTATGGCAATATCAATTTGGTTGAAACACACATCACCAATTTTGAAACAAGATGGGAACATTATTTTGCAAATGCTCAATACTATTCGGCAAGTGTCTTTTACAAAAATTTTAAGAACCCCATTGAGCAAAATCTTTTTCTTCCCGGTTCCGATTCACGCAGCGTAAATTTTGTGAATGTTCCTAAAGCAACCAATATTGGTTTTGAGTTGGAGGCAAGAAAAAATTTCGACTTCGCAGGAAAAGGATGGGAGAATCTTTACTTGTATGCAAACCTTGCTTACATCAACTCCAAAGTTTTTGTTGGCGGCACCACTTCCGATACTTCTGCTAACCGGCCGCTCGAAGGTCAATCACCAATTGTATTTAATGCTTCGTTGCAATACACCGAACCTAAAACAAAATTGGGCGCATCGCTGCTTTTTAATTACGTAGGTCACCGGCTTTACTTGGTTGGTAGTGTGGTTGATGAACCGGTTTGGCAAAAAATTCATCCCGCACTTGATTTTAAATTGAGTAAATCTTTTTTGAAGGAAGGATTGGTTGAATTTGTATGGAGTGATATACTGCACAGTGATGATATTCTTTATTATGATTTAAGCGGCAACCAGTTTTTCGAATCTACAGAATCTGTTGATTACACAATGGGCGACCGACTTGTTGCGAGGCAACGGTTTGGATTTAATCTTGGTGTTGCTGTAAGTTATAAATGGTAACTCAGATTACAATATAGCATCATTATTATTTAACGATGTTGAAAGGCTGAGGTAATAAGTCAGATATACTTTTGATGCATTGAAATAATTATTGTAGGCAAACTGATCTGGCTGGTTTGGAATGCTTTGATAATTTTTTCAATACGCTTATCAGAGTTTAAGGCACCCCGTAAGGTGC
>JBKJNS010000436.1:0-3487 GCA_046593455.1 Chitinophagales bacterium
ACATGCACTTCATCCATTTTACCGAGATTGATAAATAATTCTGTTCCGCCTGCTGCACGGTCTTCGCTTCTTTCGCGGCGTTCTTTTCCTTCACTATTTAAATCACGTGCCTGTCGATAGTAATCGAGAAAACGATTGAACTCGAGTGATGCAAAGCGTTTGATAATTTCTTGTTTGCTCATCTCACTGAACTCTTCTTCGATCAAATGAAGAAAAGGTGCAATGTCCTGCTCATTCACTTCCACCTCGCGCACTTTGTGAATCATCGAGAGCAATTGCTTCTCACAAACTTCAATGCCTGTAGGTATTTTTTTGCGATGAAAAGGAGTGCGTAATTTTTTCTCTAACTGTTTTATTTTATAAACGTCGCGATCGCTCACCAGCACCATGGAAATTCCCGATTTGCCGGCGCGCGCAGTTCTTCCGCTGCGGTGCGTATAAAAATCCATATCATCGGGCAAGTGCAAATGAATAATATGGGTTACATCATCCACATCAATTCCTCTTGCAGCCACATCGGTTGCAACTAAAATTTGCAGTGAGCGATTTTTAAAACTGCGCATCACCTTATCACGTTGTGCCTGATTTAAATCGCCGTGCAATGCATTAGCATCATAGCCATCTTTCATCAGGTCTTCAGAAATCTGTTGTGTTTCAATTCGGGTTCTGCAAAATATAATTCCAAAAATTTCAGGTGTAAAATCAAGAATTCTTTTTAGTGCTGCATACTTATCTCTCTGTTGTACTACAAAATATTGGTGCTCGATATTTTCATTCGCTTTGTTTGCTTCTCCGGCTGTAATCTCTGCCGGCTGTGTCATGTACTTGCGAGAGATGCGGCGAATTTCATCGGGCATGGTGGCAGAAAAAAGCCAGGTTAGTTTTTCTGCCGGTGTTGATTTCAGAATTTCATCTATGTCTTCCTGAAATCCCATGTTCAACATTTCATCGGCTTCATCGAGCACTAAGTATTTTATGTTCTGCAGTTTTACCGAGCCGCGCGCAATCAGATCAATCAACCTTCCGGGGGTGGCAACAATGATTTGTGTACCGCGCTTAATGCTTTCCATTTGTTCGCGAATGCCGGCACCACCATAGACAGCAGTAATTTTTAATTGTGGTTTAAACTTAGAAAAATCTTTAAGATCACTTGTGATCTGCATGCATAGTTCGCGGGTGGGTGAAAGCACGAGTGCCTGCGTGTGGCGCTCTTCGGAATTCACCAGTTCAATTAATGGTAAACCAAAAGCTGCAGTTTTGCCTGTGCCTGTTTGTGCAAGTGCAATTAAATCCTTGTCGTTTTTTATAAGAACAGGAATTACTTTTTGCTGAATGAGAGTGGGCGATGTAAAACCAAGCGCTTCAATTGCCTGCATGGTCGTTTGTGATAAACCGAGTTCGGAGAATGTTGACATTAATTTGTTTTAAAGTAAATGCGAAGATTGATAGTGTTTCGCTGCGCACGAAGGTACTTCCAAATGGCTGCATTGCGGCGGTCAAGGTGGATTTGAGGTAAATAATATCAATGGCTTGAATAAAAATTCAGATTGTAGTTCATTATCATGTTGACGTTTAATGTTCCCATTTTGGAAACTTTTTCTATTTTTACTTGGTGCGAATAATTGCAAGAAGAACATTAAGGGAATTCTGGATAAAGAATCCTGGTGCTGAAGTTCCTCTTACAAAATGGTTTAAGGAAGTGAAGCGATTGGAATGGAAAAATTTTCAGGAACTGAAAAGGCATTTTGCAAATGCGAGTGTTGTTGGAAATGATGGTGCTGTATTCAATATCAAAGGCAATGATTATCGTTTAATAGCTGCAATTGATTTTGAGAAGCAAATTTTGTGGATTCGTTTTGTTGGAACACACAAGCAATACGATAAAATCAATGCAAAAATAATTTAACAATGAACATAAAACCGATAAGAACTAAGAAAGATTACAATGCCGCTTTGCTGCGGCTTGAAAAAGTGTGGGGAGCAAAACTTGGAACACCTGATGGCGATGAACTCGATGTGCTTGCTACATTAATTGATCGATATGAAGAAGAACATTTCCCGGTTGAGTTAACAGATCCTGTTGCGGCATTGCTTCATGTAATGGAAGAAAAGGGAATTGAAAGAAAGGCATTGACTAACGCATTAGGTGATAAGAGCAAAGTATCGGAAGTACTGAATCGCAAACGAAAACTTTCCATCACCATGATTCAAAAACTTCACCGTCAATTCAAAATTCCCTATGAGGTATTGATGGGTTGAAATACAATAACCTCTATGTTAATTTGAGGGATAGCTAATTTTAATTCGATTATTTATTCTGTCAGTGGAAGCGTGGCGGTTCTCCCTTCTGGGAGTTTGAGGGTAGCAGAGGTTTAAACTGAAATGGCCTTTCTTTCCCCAATTCATTAATAGTTAAATGTTGAATTATAGGGTGTAGTTGGTAATTGTGTTGGTGAAGGGAAAATTTATTTACTCATTCATATCAAGTGAACCAACATAGAACTACCATGAAAGAACCTCAAGTTTTTTAACCTCCGAAAAATGTTTATCGCGACTGATCAAAGTCAAATTATGTTGAATTGCAATAGCGGCAATCCAAATATCGTTTTCAGGGATGGGCTTACCTTTCAACTTTAGATCAGCTCTTATTTTACCGAAGACAAATGCTGTCTCCTCGTCAGGCAAAATGATCTTACAGTCCTTTACGAATTCATTGATCTGTCTTATATTTTTTTCCTGTCGGTTTGATGAAAAGGCACCGGCGTAAAGTTCAGCGAGAACAATCAGAGGAATGCTGACAATGGCAAGTCGTTCCATTTCACTCCTAATTTTCTGATCGTTACCAAAGAAATCAATTACAATATTGGTGTCAAGAAGAAAGCTACTTCCACTCATCAGCATGAACTTTTTCGAACATTTCTTCAATCACTTTCTTCATATCCTCAGATTCTTGCTTGCTCCAGATACCTGCAAACCTCATTAGACCTTCCTTCTTCTTTGCTGCATTTTTTTTCTTAGCGTTCTTATGGAGCAGGCGCTCAACCGCAATTAAAACATTGTGATCACTTTCTTTTAAAAGCTCGGCAGCAAGATTTTTTTTTCGCTCTTCGAATGACATAGTTAATAGTTTCAACAAAAATAAAAAATAAAGCGGCATCGTGCCTTTACTCAACTACCAACTTCACCAGCTCTCTTTTTTCTTTTGAGGAAATTGAAAGAAAATACGTTCCGCTATGAAACCTAAAACAAAAATTCAATAACATAATGAAAACGAAAAAGTAAATTCGCCCTATCAAATATGCTAACACAATCTCAAATACAAAACATTGTTGACACGATTGTAAAAGGTTACAAGCCGGAGAAGGTAATTCTGTTTGGATCTTATGCGAATGGCAATGCGAGCAAAGAAAGTGATTTGGATTTTGTGATTATAAAAAAAACGGACATGCGATTTATAGAAAGAGCACGCGAAGTTCACGGGCTGTTT
>JBKJNS010000447.1:0-2582 GCA_046593455.1 Chitinophagales bacterium
GTGAGATTGTGATAGAGTACTTAAAAAAAATTCTTTTCAAAACACGGATGAATCCGCAATATTCATATTAAAAATGCGGATCAATCCGCAGTATTAATAAAGATTATCACGGGAGAACTTTTCAATCAACTTTTGAATTGCGTTGTTGAGGTAGTAAAGTTTCTCTCATTATTTTTTCCTTTCAATCACGAACTTACCCGTGCTTGAAGAAATTCCGCTTCGTGCTTCGAGCAAATACATTCCCGATGGATATGCAGAACAATCGAAATTAAAAACATACCCATTTTCTTTTACCGATCTTTTTTCATTTCTAAAAATCACCTCACCTAAATTGTTGTAAAGCGAAAATTCTAATTCATCTTCATTACCTGAATAAGAAGCATAAATATTTTGTGAAGTTGGATTTGGAAATACATTAAGATAATTTTCCTGTTCAATTGCGAAAGTATTTGTTGCATTGTAAAATGCACTATCGAGAATAATGTCTTCATCACCGGGTTGATAATCCGTCATAATCACTCTGGCTCTGGCCATTTCGTCAAAACTGCTTGTTCCACCCTTAACATCTTTTGGCGGATTATTCGGGTTATCGGGATTGTTAGAGGTGTTGTCGAATGTTGCATTACCAAAAATCTGTGCGCCGAACGGAATCTTAATAACCTTAGTCAACAAGTAGCCACCTTGCCAGCGAAAATCCCAATTGGGAATTTTAAGAAGCGGAATGGTATCGTTTGTAAATGTTACCATAAATACTTCCCACGACTTACATACCTGATGAGCATGCACTCCCAATCCAAGAAGCGACTTGTCATCAAAGAATTTACCCGATGCAAAATGAAATGTTTTCACTGTGTTAGCAGGGATTTCGAACGGACCATCTAATAAACTTGGGGGCGTATTGTATAGCATTAGCACTGAATTCACTACCCGAACAATTGAGTCTTTACAGAATTTTATGTTGATGCGTGAGCTATCATAAAGTCCGGGTGCACTTGGTGTGTAGTGTAAATAAGTAACGTAATCGGAACCTGCCGGAACTGCATAACCCATGTTAGGCGGAAGCGTAAGCATGTGCACCTGATCGGCTCCGAAAAATTCTATGTACGGGCTTGTGGCAACAGATTGCGGATAGCCCGGTCCGGGATAGTTAAGATCATCCTGATTGGAATAATCAGAACTATCATATTGAATTTGCGTGTGATGTATGGCGCCAATATTTTCTTTAACCAGTTCAAGTGAATTAATGTATTTGGTTTCGGTGTAGCCTGAGTTCTTTACAAAATTCCAGTAAACATCGGGTTCAAAAGGAATTTCAAAAACAGGAAGTTGAATGGTGTCATCAGGGTCAATCATCTGTTGACCACTCAAAAAAACGGGCTGTGGCGGAGCAAGACTAAGGTCTCCGCTGGGCATACCATTATTTATCCAGTCGTTGATTTCATTTAATTCATTATCACTAAGTACATTTTCATCCTTGAGATGATTGTAATTAGGATCGGGTGGCCAGGGCGGCATCTTCTTCGCGTTCACTTGTGTTTGAATTGAAAAAGAATTATCAACGGCATCTTCATAAGTCATTAAAGGAAAAGGGCCAATTGCTCCCTCATGATGGCAAAGTGAACAATGATCGTAAATGATGGATGCAATACTTGTACTCCAGTCAGGAGTTTGCGTATACGATTTAGTCGCAATTAGAAAAAAGAAAAACAGGAAAAAGGAAATTTTTTTCATTTAGTAATTCAAGTTATTAGATGATAAATCCCTTTCACAAAAATAGAAAAAGAAACAAAAGCAGGGGCGAATTTTACATTCATCCATTTTCGTTTTACAAACCAACTCTATGCTTCATTACATTTGCAATCAATCATGCTGATGAAACAATTTATTTGTAAAAATTATGTCTCGCAATTTCTTACAATGCGTTACAATAAATTCTTTATCATAGTTTTTCTTGCATTTCTTTTTCATTCCCCAATCACCTTCGCCCAAAATACCGCGAACCAAATTACCGTTACCCGAATTTTATTTGTACTCGATGCTTCATCCAGCATGATGGAAGGATGGAGCAACACTTCGAAAATTACGGCAGCAAGAAAAATTATCAGCGAACTTGCAGATTCATTGAGTGCAGAACGGGATGTCCAACTGGCGCTAAGAGTTTACGGCCATCAGTTCCCAAGCCCCGAAAATAATTGTGAGGATACAAAACTCGAAGTTCCATTTGCATCGTACAATGCAATCACAATTAAAAATTTTCTCAACAGCATAAAGCCAAAAGGAATTACGCCCATCGCCTATTCATTAGAGAAATCTGCAGATGATTTTCCGCATGATGTGAGATCGAGAAATATAATAATCTTGGTTACCGATGGAGTTGAATCATGCACCGGCGATCCTTGTGCAATTTCATTAAAGTTGCAGCAACAAAAAATTTTTCTACGGCCATTTGTTATTGGGTTGAATATGAATCCTGCATCATTTGAAAGCATGGATTGCATCGGCACTTACTTTAATGCACAAAGTCCTGATGCATTAAAGTCAATTATGAAAACGGTAGTTGACCGTGTGCTTTCATCGGGCAG
>JBKJNS010000311.1:0-9298 GCA_046593455.1 Chitinophagales bacterium
GGTGAGTTCAAGAGCCCCACCTAAATCCTCCCCGAAGGGGAGGACTTGCTCTCGCTCACGGCTTTCATGCGACAGCACTCTCTCCCCTTCGGGGAGAGTCGGAGAGGGGCTGCAAAAATTTGAAATCTCATAGTGCAGCCAATTCTTTTCTTTCATTTTATGCATCAGCATTTCAAATTGCTCAGCAGATTTTTCTTCATTCAGCGGTTGACTTTTCCCTGTTGAAATTAAATGCGCCAATGCTGTTCGTGGTTCAACAGTGAGCGAATAGCACGAGAGATGCTGCACCTGCAATGCAAATGCTTTCGCCAGATTTTCTTTCCACTCTGCATTGGTGGAATCAGGCAAACCGTAGATGAGATCAATAGTTATGTTTTCAAATCCGGCATCCTGCGAACGCTTCACACTTGCATCTGCCTCTTGCGAAGTGTGTGCACGATTCATCCATTTTAAATCGCGATCAAAAAACGATTGAATTCCAATGCTCAGTCGGTTTACAGATGAAGTTTTGAGTGATGAGATTTTTTCTTTTGTAAGATCATCCGGATTTGCTTCGAGTGTGATTTCGGCAGCACGATCAACTTCAAAGTTTTCATGCAATGCTTCCAGGATTTTCTTGAGCTCGCCATCTGAAAGCAGCGAAGGAGTTCCGCCCCCTAAGTAAATGGTTTCAACTTTTTCTTGTTGCAAATAATTTTTCTGCAATAAAATTTCTTTGAGCAAAGAATTTACAAACGCATCTTTCGTTTCTTGCTTAACACTAAAATGAAAATCGCAATAGTGGCAGGCTTGTTTGCAATAGGGTATGTGGATGTAAATGCCTGCCATATTACGTTTGAGAATTATTAGATGTAAAATTGAAAAATGAAAAGTAATTACTCATTGGTAAATTCGCTGAATGTTGTGTAGGAAATTTTTTTTACTGCTCTTGTTTTTACCGCTATGTCTTCAAGCGCAGAAAAATTATGTTCTGCATATTATTCCTGTCGATAAAGATACTTTGTTTCTCACCCGTGATTTTTCTTACAAAAATAATTTTACTGATACGCTGAGTAGAAATCGTGAAATGCAAAATCTGCTGACCAAACTTATTAAGCAAGGATATCTTGAATCTTCATTTCAATTATTCAAAATTGATTCTTCTCTCTTAACTGCTGAAATTTATGTTGGCAAACAATGGAAATGGGCTTCGTTACAAAACGGAAATATTGATGAGTTGATTTTGAACCGAATTGGTTTTCGTGAAAAACTTTATTCAGATAAACCATTGAAAACAACTGAAGTAAATCGGTTGTTAGAAGGAATATTGGAGTATTGTGAGAACAACGGATTTCCATTTGCTTTGGTTAAGCTGGATAGTTTTTCATTCAATGAAAATAAATTAACAGCGAAAATATTTCTTCAAAAAAATACTTTAATCACCATTGACAGCATTGTAATAAAAGGTGATGCAAGAATTGCTAAAGCATATCTGGCAAACTACGTAGGGTTAAGGCTTCCTTCAGTTTATAAAGAAGACGTGGTAAAAAAAATTAGCAGCCGGGTCCGTGAGTTACCTTTTTTAACACAAGCACAATCACCGCAAATTATTTTTAATGGAAATCATTCAGCTATCACTTTATTTTTAAATAAGAAGAATGCCAGTCGTTTCGATTTTATCCTTGGTGTTTTACCTAACAGCCAAACAACAGGGAAACTTTTAGTAACAGGTGATGGAACACTCAATCTTGTAAATCCTTTTGGGCGGGGTGAAAATTTATACTTGCGCTTTAGCAAATTAAGAGCGGGCACAACACAGGCAGACATCAAAGCGGATTATCCTTATTTGTTCAACCTGCCGTTTGGTTTAGATGGTGAATTTCACCTCTATAAAAATGATTCGCTTTACATTGATGTAAAGGAACAATTGGGTTTAAAGTTTCTGTTTACCGGTGTAAATTATTTAAAAATATTTTTTAAAAATTCTTCAACTAACATTTTAACCTTCGATAGCGCGGGGGTTGTTAATTTAAAGCAATTACCTGCATATCTTGATTCAAGAACCAAATATTATGGCTTAGAATACAAACTTGAAAAACTTGACTACAGGTATAATCCTTCTTCGGGTTGGAATATTCTGTTGAGTGGCGCCGCGGGTAGCAGAAAGATTAAGGAGAACGCAAGCATAACTCAGCTTACCGATCCACAAGATCCATCATTTGAATTCAGCACTCTTTACGATTCATTAGAGCAAAAAGAAACACAATTTGTTTTTATAGCATGGGTAGATAAATACTGGAAGGTTACACAAAACAGTAGTTTTAAAACATCATACCATGGCGGTGCAATCATTGGTAATAATATTTTGCAGAATGAATTATTTCGCATTGGAGGATTTCAATTGCTTCGTGGCTTTGATGAAGAATCAATTTATGCGTCACAGTACCACATTCTCTCTCTGGAATATCATTACCTTATTTCCAGAAATTCATTCTTCTATTTGTTCTTTGATGGGGCTTATGTTATTAATGAAACTACAACTCCAAGATTTACTGATACTCCAATAGGTTTTGGTGCAGGAATTAATTTTGAAACCCGGGCTGGAATTTTCGGACTAACCTATGCATTGGGAAGTGAGCAGAATAATCCGGTTCAATTTAAAAGTGCAAAACTGCATTTTGGATATGTCAATTACTTTTGAAGCAAAATTTAAATCCCCTGATTCGTAATTCTATATTTTTTTTGTTGCTGATATTATTTTCAGGAAATGTTTTTTCGCAAATTGATTCTGCAATAATAATTACTGCGCAAAAAAGCGAAATTCAAAGTGCTCAATTAATACCCGTAGTCAGAGATTCTTTGATTCTGAAAAAAATTAGATGGGTTCCAACATTTTCAATTGACAAGAGCAGAAAGTATTTACAATACTATAACGAGCAATTTCCTTCAACTATAATTCAAAGATTTACTGGCTTACCAACAGCAATGCAATATGAAAAAGTATTGATAAGGAAAAATGAGGATTGGGAATTTTGGTTTTCAATGTTGTTGCTGGCTTTTCTTGCATTTATAAGATTTGTTTACATAAAAGACTTTGATGAACTTAAACTCACATTTAAAAATTGGGGATTAAATCAACAAACGATCAGAGAACTTGGTATTGGAATTCCATTAGGAACAGTTTTGCTGAATCTGTTTTCTGCAATGGTTTTTTCATTTTATATTTTTCTTCTCATTGATAAGTTTGAGATAATTTTAATTGAACCATCATGGTTACTTATGTTTTTTACCGCATTAGCCGTGTTTGCTGCGCTTTTATTCAGATACCTTTTGCTTAAAATTGCTGAAGCAATCTTCCCTTTTAGAAAAGAAATTTCACTGTACAATTATTACGAAATACAAGTTAACAGAGTGCTCGGTGTTATGATTTTCCCAATCATTATTCTCATAGCTTTTGGTATTTCGTCGGTTTCAATTACTGCGGTTTTTATTTCATTTCCAATTATTGGTACCATGTTGTTCATTCGTTACATCAAAGGATTTAACATTGGATTTACATATTTCGGCTCCCATGTAATTCACTTTTTATTGTACATTTGTGCGCTTGAAATTGCGCCGGTATTAATTATTATTCGATTGTTATTAAACATTGAACCCATTAGGTTTCCTATTTAGAAAACATTTAAAATATAACCATTGGTAAGGAAGAAATTGCAGAAATCTAAGCTGGTTATTATGCCTAAGTTACTTCCTGCAAAGCCATTGAATGGCAAGTCGGTGAAGCCGAATGTTAAAACTATTCTCATTACTCAGCATAAACCCGAGAATGATAAAAATCCCTACGCCGATCTGGCAAAGAAGCATAAACTTACTATTGATTTTATGCCATTCATTCATCTTGAAGCTGTATCTACAAGGGAGTTTCGCCGCTTAAAAATAAACCCTGAAGATTTTAAATCAGTCATTTTTACAAGCAGAAACACAGTTGATCAATATTTTAAATTGTGTGATGAACTACGTGCAAAAATTTCACCCGATGGAAAGTATTATTGCATGACAGAGGCAATTGCACTCTATCTTCAGAAATATATTTTGTATAGAAAAAGGAAAGTTTTTTTTGGTGATGGAACTTTTACAGGCCTTTTCGAAATAATTGAGAAGCATCGCGACATTGAGAAATATTTAATCCCATGCTCTGATAATCATAAATCTGACATTGCTGATTATCTGAAAAAGAAAAAATATGATTATGCCGAAGCAGTTATTTTCAATACAGTTCCCGTAAAACTGAAGCTCAAGGAACTTTATAAATATGATATGATTGTTTTTTTTACACCTGTGGGTGTGCAATCGATAAAACATAATTTTGCCAACTTTAGGCAAAAGCATATAAAAATGGGTGCATTTGGACCTCTTACTGCACAAGCAGTTGTAAATGCAGATTTGCGTTTGGATTTACAAGCCCCGGCTCCCGGCATTCCTTCAATGGCCATGGCAATTGCAGAATATTTACTCGGATAGTTAATCTACAGTTACAAAAAAGAAGATTGTTTTTTTGTTTCCATTTAAAAGTTGTTTATTAGCATCTGAGATTTATGCGACATCACCTTTTGTTTATTTTTATAGCCATCTTATTATTTCTAAAAAATAATAATGTATTGGCACAACAAGATCCCCAGTTTAGCCAATATTTTTTAAACCCTTTTGTTTATAACCCGGCTTATGCTGGGATTGAAAATAACCTGTCTACAACTGCACATTTTAGAACTCAGTGGTTAGGAATAGAAGGAAATCCGGTGATAGAAAATGTTTCAATTCATTCTCCTGTTGATATTATTCATAGCGGTGCGGGAATTCAAATTTTGAATGAACAGGTTGGTGCGGTAAGAAATACTGCTGCTTCTTTATCATATTCATATATACTGAAAACGCAATTCGGAAAATTATCTTTAGGAATTAATGGAGGGGTGATTCAGGAAACATTAGATGGAAATAAAATAAGAGCTTCTGAAGGCGATTATACAACTGGAATAGATCATAATGATCCGTTATTGTCAGTTGTTTCTGTAAGCGGAATGGCTCCTGATTTTTCTGCTGGTTTGTTTTTTAAAAACAACAAGATAAGTTCTGGATTATCTGCAACACATCTGATTCCAATGAAATTAGATTTAAAAAATGGCGGCGGAAATCTTGAAATAAATTTTGAAAGACAATATTATTTTCAGTTTGATTACATCACTCCTTTGAGCAAGTCAATTGAAATAAATCCAGCAGTCAATGTAAAATCCAATGGGTCTCTTTTTCAGATTGAAGCTGATATTCTTTTAGTTTATAATAAATTCATTTGGATTGGAGGTGGATACCGAGGGTATAATAATTCAACACAAGATGGCGTTATTGCATTTGCGGGAATCAATATTAATGAAAAATTGAGAGTTGGATATTCATATGACTATACACTCTCAGCACTTAATTCAGTATCAAATGGATCTCATGAAATTGTTTTGAATTACAGAGTCAATTTAATTAAAACAGCTAAACCAGGAAAGGTTATTTACAATCCTCGTTTCTAATGTGAAACTTTGTATGTGAAAATGCGATAAAGGGTAGAGTGGAAATTTCTTAATAAAAGGATTCTTAACATTGCAGCCTTTAATAATTTGGATAGTTGAAGGATTTATTTACTTTTACGAACTTTTAGTTTTAAATACATTTCGAAGTATGAAAAAACATAGCGTCTACATCCTATTCGCTTCGCTGCTCTTATTAGTAGCAAGTTGTAATAGAGGTGGCGATTACGGCGGACAGCTTTTAGGGTCACTTGACAGACCACGATGGGGTGTAACAATACCTTATGGAATGGTATATGTTCGTAGTGGATTCCTTCACATCGGTCAAAGTGATGAGGATATCAATAATTCAATGATTCAAAGAGCAAAATCAGTTTCGATTCAAGGTTTTTTCATGGATGAAACTGAGATTACAAATAATGAATATCGTCAGTTTGTTGAATGGACACGTGATTCAATTGCTCATACAATTTTAGGTGGAGACTACATGACAGAGAAAGAAGAAACAGGTGAACAAATAATAAATTGGTTTGAATGGATTGATTGGAATGATCCAGACGTACAAGAACAGCTTTCTTCAATGTATTATCCAGAAGATCAGCGTATTTTAGGAAGAAAGGAAATTGATCCCCGTCAATTAAATTATGTTTATTATTGGACAGATTTTAAAGAAGCTTCAAGAGATGTAAATCGTTTGAATCCTGATTTTGATCGTACAACAGTAATTAAGTCTGAGGTTGTAAATGTTTATCCTGATACGCTATGCTGGGTTCATGACTTTATTTATTCATATAATGAACCATGGACTAGAAATTATTTTTGGCATCCTGCATTTGACAATTACCCTGTTGTAGGAGTAACTTGGCAACAAGCTATGGCATTTAGCAAATGGAGATCAAGACTTTATAATGATTGGAGAAAAGAAGTAGGGTTAGTTATGGAAGACGAATTCCGTTTGCCTACTGAAGGTGAATGGGAGTACGCGGCTCGCGGAGGCAGAGAAATTTCTCCTTATCCATGGGGTGGCCCCTATATGAGAAATAAGAAAGGATGTATTCTAGCAAACTTTAAACCTGGCCGAGGAAATTATCCTGATGATGGAGGAATGTATACAGTAAAAGCGGATGCTTATTTTCCAAATGATTATGGAATTTATTGTATGGCTGGTAACGCAGCTGAATGGACATCAACCGCCTACTTTCCAAATTCTTATCAATTTGAACACGATTTAAATCCTGATATCAGATATGATGCACAAGCTAATGATCCAATTACTGCTAAGCGAAAAGTAATTCGCGGCGGTTCATGGAAAGATATTGCCTACCTCTGCCAAACCGGATCAAGAGCATTTGAATATCAGGATTCAGCTCGCAGCTATGTTGGCTTCAGAGATATTATTACTTATCTTGGAAGATCTATTGATGACAGGTAATCAATTCGTTCTTATCTATTATTTTCTAACCCAAACAAACAGTTAATTAAAGCAATGAAAAAAATCGTCGAATTTTTTGACACAGAACGCGGAAAGCGAGTAAAAAATCTAATCATAGGTGTTGGTGCATCGGTAGTATTGCTTGGTGCGCTTTTTAAACTTCAACACTGGGAAGGTGCTGGATTAATGCTTATTATTGGAATGTCAGTTGAGGCATTTATTTTCGCTCTTCTTGGTATTCTTCCGCCTCATAAAGATTATTATTGGGAAAAACTTTATCCCGAATTGGATCTTGCACCAGATGAAGATGAATTGAAAATGTTGAAGCAAACCCAATCGCATGGATCTATTACTCATCAACTAGACAAAGCACTTGAAGATAATCACGTTGAGCCTGCTTTGGTAAAACGCTTGGGCGACAATCTGAAAAGGTTGGGTGACAGTATTTCGCAATTGAAAGATATGCAGGATGCGCAGATGGCATCGAACGATTTTTCTAATAGTGCTAGACAAGCAGCATCAGCACTTGGAGAAATGAAAGTTGCTTATACAAATGCAACTGAAGCAGCAAAACTTTTATCTGATGCTACAGGTGATACTAAGAATTATCATGAGCAAGTACAGCTGGTATCTAAGAATCTTGCTCAACTTAATGCAATTTATGAATTGGAACTTCAGGATACTAATAGTCATTTGAAGACAATGAACAAATTCTACGGATCACTTTCTCAGGCAATGGATAACCTGACTGAATCTATTGACGATACTAAACGATACAGAACAGAGATCGGAGATCTTGCAAAGAATCTTGGACAACTCAATAATGTATATGGAAACATGTTGTCAGCAATGACAATGGGTGGAAATAAATCTTAAAAACAATTGTTTTAATAACACTAAAAGAAAAATAATTTAGAATGTCAATCCCAAAGGAACCCAGGCAACTAATGATCAACCTTATGTATTTAGTGTTGACTGCATTGCTTGCGCTTAATGTTTCGGCAGAAATATTACATGCTTTTCATGTGGTAAATTCAGGTATCGATGACTCTGTAAATGCTATTGATAGCAAGAACGATAAAACGTTTGCTGCTTTCGAAAAACAATTACAGAATGATAGAACACGCGTGGAGCCATTATTAAATAAAGCGAACACCGCAAAGAAACTTTCCGATGTACTGTATGCGAAAATAGAAGAACTTAAAAGGCAAGTAGTTGATAAATCCGGAGGATTAGTTGATAAAACTACAGGCAAAAAGATGGATATCTCTAAAGGTTCAATTGCTGAACTAATGAAGAAAGGTGAAATGTTTGATGATAGAAATCTAGATGTTGCTACGAATATTATGGTAGTAAAAAAGAATGGCGAAGAATTACAAATACAGATCAATAAGTTGCGATCTGATCTTCTTGGCCTTGTTGATGAACCATCAATTAAAAAGGAACTGGAAAGTCAAATGCCATTGGCGGCACTAAATCCAACAGAAAAGTCTGAAGGTGTTTTAAAAAGCTGGACCGAAACTAATTTTGAGATGGTACCTACGATTGCGGCAGTTACATTATTAAATAAGTATCAAAATGATATCAGAAATTCTGAAGGTTTGATTGTTGATTATCTTTTCAAGAAGATCAAAGCTGATATTGTAGTAGTTGATAAAATTCAGGCAAAAGTAATCCAGGCTTCTAACTATGTTATGTCGGGGCAGCAATATAAAGCCGACATATTTGTAGCTGCTTATAGCTCAACAGTTAACCCAAAAGTTTGGAAAGGATCTTTAGATTATAATATTGCAAAGAAAGACGCAGATGGAAATTTTCTTGAGTTAACAACTAACCCTGTTGTAGGCGGTGGTACTTCAATCCCAGTTACAAATGGAATGGGAAAATTAGAAGTTGTTGCAGCTGGTGAAGGAATTCAAAAATACGCCGGAGCTGTAGAGGTTCAAGGACCAAACGGCAGTCTTTTTTATCCTTTTGAAGCAGAATATCAAACTGCAAAAGGTGCTGCCGTAGTATCATCTGATAACCTGAATATTATTTATGCAGGTATCGATAATCCATTCTCTGTTTCGGTTCCTGGTTTTCCTGCCGATAAAGTTAATGCAGGTGCATCTGAAGGCTCATTTAAGAAGGTTTCCAATGGAAAGTTTTCAGCTTTAATGCCACCTTCAATGGTAGGTAAGAAAGTTAATCTTAATGTCTCCGTTGCAATGGAAACCGGATCAAGGCAGATTGGAACACTTGAATATGTTGTTAAGCGTATCCCCGATCCCGTTGCTCAAATTAATGGAGTATCTGAAGGTAAGATGCCTGCATC